>CAMHRJ010000001.1 GCA_946187475.1 uncultured Clostridia bacterium
GGGCGTGCTGACCTCGGAGCAAAAGGCCGACGCGATCACAAACCTGCTGCAGGGCGTGCACCACGGACAGTCCGTGGGGCTGCTGCTGGTGATGACCGTGCTCCCCTGCGCGCTGATGTTCGCGTCCTATGTACTTTACAAAAAGCGTTATAAGCTGGACGAGGCGGAATATGACCGCATCTGCGCCCAGCTGGAGCAGAGAAAGGCGGCAGTATGAGCATCACAAAAACGGTATTGAACATCCTGGCCCCGCTGCCAAAGATCGAGGATTATGACCGGTTTCTCTTCATCGGCCCCCACCCGGACGACATTGAGATCGGCGCCGGCGCCACGGCGGCAAAGCTCGCCGCCATGGGAAAGCAGGTGACCTTCCTCATCTGCACCGACGGGCGCTACGGACTCACCAACGCGCCGGCAGGCATGACGCCGGAGGCGCTCATCCCCCTGCGGCAGCAGGAATCCCTGGCGTCCGCCGCCGCGCTGGGCGTGACCGACGTGCGGTTTCTGCCCTTTGAGGACGGCGGCTTCTACGACCCCGAGGAGCTGACCCGCGCCATGGCCCAGGTAGTGGGCGAAGTGCAGCCCCAGGTGCTCTTCGCGCCGGACCCCTGCGTCAGCAGTGAGTGCCACGTGGACCATCTCCGCACGGGCGAATGCGCCCGGCGGGTGGTCTTCGCGGCCCACTCCGCCCCGGTCATGGGGCGCCTTGGCGCGAAAAGCGCCCCCGTGGAGGCCATCGCCTATTACATGACGGCGAAGCCCAACCGCTTCGTGGGCGTCAGAGGCTTTTTCGAGCGGCAGAAAGCGGCACTGGCCTGCCACGCAAGCCAGTTTCCCGAAAACTGCGGCGCCACGCGGACCCTGCATTTTTACCTGAAGCTGCGGGCCATCGATTTCGGCCTGCGCACCGGGAAGGGCAAGGCCGAGGGCTTCCGCCTGCTGGACGCGACGCACATGCACTGTTTGCCCGAGGCAGACGGATAAAGACCCAAAACAGCGACCGCCCCGCACGAAAAACGTGCGGGGCGGATGGTTTTTATTTTACTTTCTTCTCGGGGATGAGATAGATGAACACCAGAGAGCTGACCAGCAGCAAAAACGGGTAGAAGAGGTTCGGAATCACATCGAAGGCCGAGAGTCCGTGGCCCATTTCGTTGGCGGCCGAGAGGGCCACCAGCATCTGGGCGCCGTAAGGGATGATGCCCTGGAACACGCAGGAGAAGGTGTCCAGCAGGGACGCGGTCTTGCGCTTGGAAATGCCGTAGCGCTCCGCCATCTGGGCGGCGATGGGGTTGGCCATGACGATGGCCACGGTGTTGTTGGCGGTGGCGATGTCCATGGCGCCCACCAGCAGGCCCATGCCCAGCTGGCCGCCCTTGCGGCCCTTGAAGACCTTCAGGATGCCGTTTAAGAGCGCCTCAAAGCCGCCGTGCTCCCGAATCAGGGCGCAGATGGCCGCCACCAGGATGGCCACCATGGTGGTCTCGAACATGCCGGCAGCGCCGCTGCCCATGCTGGACAGGAGCTCCGTGGCGGGAATGGCGCCGGTGGCCAGCATGATGACAGCGCCGGAGAGAATGCCCGCCAGCAGCACCACAAAGACATTCACGCCCGCCAGGCCGCCCAGCAGCACCAGCACATAGGGGATGATCTGGATGAGGTTATAGGGCTTCAGCTCCATGGCCCCGATGCCCGCCCACAGGCTCAGCACCAGGATCAGCACCAGCGTCACCAGGGCCGCCGGGAGGGCGATGGCGAAGTTTTCCCGGAACTTGTCCTTCATGTCGCAGCCCTGACCGTTGCAGGCGGCGATGGTGGTGTCGGAGATGAAGGAGAGGTTGTCGCCGAACATGGCGCCGCCCATGACGGAGGCGATGCACAGCGGCAGGGAAAAGCCGGAGGCGTCCGCCGCGGCCACGGCGATGGGCGTGATGAGCGTGATGGTGCCCACGCTGGTGCCCATGGCGGTGGAGACGAAGCAGCTGACCACGAACAGCACCGCCACGGCGTAGCGAGCGGGGATGATGGACAGCATGAAGTAGGCCACGCTCTCGGCGCTGCCCCGACCCACGACGCCCACGAAGATGCCGGCCTCCATGAAGATCAGGATCATGGTCACGATGTTCTGATCGCCGATGCCCCGGCCCATGACGGCCAGCTTCTTGTCAAAGGACAGGCTGCGGTTCTGCAGGCAGGCCACCAGCAGCGCCGCCAGAAAGATCACCACGATGGGAATGTTATAAAACCCCATGGGGATCTTGAGCACATATTCAAACAGGATGCCCAGGCCCAGATAGAGCACCAGAAACACGCCGATGGGAAGCAGCGCGGCGGGGTTGGAGCGGATTTTCGTTTCGTTCATCGGTTTCTTCCTTCTTCCAAAGTATCAATGACGCGCCAAAGCGGAGACCGTTTCGGTCTCCGCTCCGGTTTTGAGCGACTGGAACAGTATAGGAAAAAACCCTCATTTTGTCAAGTAACAAACCCATCCCAACTGCGAGGGATGCCGATTCCAAAATCCCGCTTTACTTTCCGCCCGTTCTGCCTTACAATACTTCCGAACCAACGAAAGGAGCATGCATCATGACCAATTCCGAGCGCCTGCAGGCGCTGTTTGCCCATCTGGACGAGATCGAGGCCTATTTCCGGGTCCTCGGCAAGGTGAATTTCGACATGTCCTGCTGCGCCCCGCCGGAGGGCATGGCCAAGGCCGGCGAGGACATGGCCATCCTGGGAAAGCAGGTCTACGCCCTGACCCACGACCCTGCCTACATCGAGCTGCTCACCGCCCTTCACGAAGACGGCGAGGGGCTGACCCCCGTGCAGAAGAAGGCCGTGGAGCATCTCTATGAGCGCTGGGCCCGGGAGAAGAACATCTCCCCGGAACTGAGCTTCGAGATGGACATGGCGGCCAGCCACTCCTACAGCGACTGGCTGGAGGCCAAGCAGGCGGCGGATTTCTCCAAGTTCCGGGATTCTCTGGAGGCCCTGATCCGCTACCAGCGCATGCAGATCGACCTGCGGGATGCCCACCCGGCGGGCTACTACAACACCTGCCTGGACGACAACGAAAAGGGCGGCAGCGAAGCGCAGCTGGACGCCTTCTTCGCGGCTCTGAAGGCCCGGATCGTTCCGCTGGTGCAGCGCATCGCCCAAGACGGCAAGTCCATCCGCGAGGACTTCATGACCCGGCCGGTGTCCATCCCCCAGCAGGAGGCCTTCTCCCGCTGGCTGCTGGAGCTGGAGGGCCTGCGGTCCACGGCTTTGGTGCTCATGACCACGGAGCACCCCTTCACCACCAACTTCGGGCCCAAAGACGTGCGCGTGACGACCCATTATTACGAGGAGAACTTCATCTCCAACATCTTCTCCACCCTCCACGAGGGCGGCCACGCCCTGTTCATGCAGAATGAGCCGGAGGAGGTCTACGAAAACCACTGCGCGGACAACATGACCAACGCCATGCACGAGACGATCTCCCGGTTTTTCGAGAACATCGTAGGCCGCAGTGAGGGCTTTGTGCACTACATTTTCCCCAAGCTCCGGGAGCTCACCGGTGACACCTTCGCCGACGTGACGGAGCGGGAGCTCTACGAGGCAGTGAACGTGGCCCGGCCCAGCCTGATCCGCATCGAGGCGGACGAGCTGACCTACTGCCTGCATATCCTGGTGCGGTATGAGCTGGAGAAGGCCTTCATCAACGGGGACATCTCCGTGGATGAGATCCCCGCCATGTGGAACGCAAAGTACAAGGAATATCTCGGTCTTGACGTGCCCGACGACGCCCGGGGCTGCCTCCAGGACGTGCACTGGACGGGCTACGGCTTCGGCTACTTCCCCAGCTACGCCCTGGGCAACGCCTACGGCGCCCAGATCCTCCACCGGATGGAGCAGGATTTCGACGTGAACGCCGCCCTGCGCGCCGGCGATCTGGGCAAAATCGGCACATGGCTGAAGGAGAAGGTCTTCTCCATCGCCTCCCTCACCACCCCGGACGAATGGATTCGCGCCATCACCGGCGAGAGCCTGAACCCGGATTACTACCTGGATTATCTGGAGCGGAAATTCGCAGAGGTCTACGACCTGTAAGCATCGGAATCCACACAAAGATCGGAGCAGGTCCCCGGACCTGCTCCGATTGCTCATGTTTGCAGATATGGAATTGTCCGATCAATCCGCCGTCCGGCTCAGATAGGCGAGAATCTGCTCGTCGGTGGTCTCCGGGCCCACATTGATGCGCCCCAGGTCGATCAGCGACTGGGGAAGCCCCTGCACGATGGTGTTGACCCGGCTCTCGTCGGTGGTCAGGGTGCAGCGGTAGCCGGCTTCCTTCAAGATCACGTCCGTGATGGTCTCATGGTAGCCCCGGGGAAAGGCCAGAACGTTGGGCGCCGGCAGACCAAAGCGCTGAAAGACTTCGTTCTGCTGCTGGATGTCCGCCCGCAGCGCGGCGGCGTAATCCTCCTGGGACTCCTCCTCAAAGGGGACGATGGAGGACCGCACGGGGCTGTGGGACTCGTAGGCCTCCTCCTGATGCATGTCATAGGTGTGGGACTGGACGGAAACCAGCCCGTCCCGGAGGAACTCCTGGATCTCCGCCTGGCCAAAATGGGGCGTCAGGGTGAATTCCGTGTCTTTGTAATACTTCTCGTGCCCGATGGAGCAGCCGATGGCAAAGATCGTGGCGGGAATGTGCAGCTCCCGCAGAACCGGGTAGGCCTCGGTATAATTGCTGAGGTATCCGTCGTCCATGGTGATCAGCACCGGCCGCTCCGGCAGGGGCGTGCCGCGGTCCACATAGTCGATGAGGTCCTGAACCGCAACGGGATGATAGCCCGCCTCCAGCAGCAGACGCATCTGATGGGCGAAGGCCTCGGTGCTGAGGAGCGTGGATTCGCCGCCCGGGTCCGCCACAAAATGATGATACATCAAAATCGGGACCGTTTCGGTGTGCTTCCCGCCGGCCTCGGCGGCCAGGGTCCGCAGAGTTTCCGCGCTGACGGGGCTCCCCTGCTGGCAGTACACGCCGAAGCCCGCCGGCCATTTCTCGTCGTCGGGGGCGAAGACCCGGTCCAGCACCATACGGATGGTGTCGTTGCGGGTGTGGCTGTCGTCGTAGAAATAGCGGGCGTCGAAGGTCAGCGGTGTGATCTGGAAGTTCCAGTAATCCGTCACCTGGGACAGGGCGGTATAGTATTCGTTGAGGGTCTCGTCCGTGTAGCCGCTGAGCTGACTTTCGCTGACCGGGGCCAGCACCACCAGCAGCTCCACGCCCTTTTCCGCGCACAGGGCGCGAATCTGCCCCACGGCCTCCGCGCAGGGGGAAATGTTGGTCAGAGCCTCCGCAGATTCCGCCGTGGGAAAGTCACCACCGTGGAGCGCCAGATAGTCCTCCAGCGAGCCGATGGGCTCCACGTCCCGGACCCGCTTGTCGTAGGTGCCGTCCTCCGGAACGAACACGTCAAAGGCCTGGGGCAGCAGGGTGTCCTGCCGCAGGGAGGAGAGCTTCTCCATGGAGTAGTGGGGACTGGCAAACAGGAACTTCGCCCAATAGGACGCCCGGCTCTCTCCGGAGACCGGATACCAGCCGGAATCCAGCGCGTCGGACTTCGTTTCCGGCAGATTCGCCTCGTTCAGTCCCAGCACCAGGCAGAGCTGCTTCACGTCCGGGTCCTGCTCCAGCAGCCAGGCCGCCAGCCGCAGGTCGTAGGCGCTGTCCGCGCCGTAATGAAACATGTTGTAGTAATGATGCCCGGTATAGGCGTCCAGCACCTCCGGCAGGAAGGACGCCGCGGAGGACGACCCGATCACATAGGCGTCGAACTCGTCCAGCTTATCGGAGATGTAGACCGCCTTGCTGTTTCTGGGGTTCAGCGTCAGAGAATAGGAATCCCAGGGCACCACCCGGTCGCCGAAGGCCTTGAAGGGGTCCACAGCATCATTGAACAAGGCCCAGACCACAAACACCAGCAGCAGCGCCGCCAGCACCATGCCGAGCCATCGTTTTCCACTCATCATTCAAACCTCTATATGTTTTCGTACACATACGCGATGGGCGTATAGCCCACGTTGGCGTAAACACAGAACACCGCCAGCAGCAGCGCAAGGAACATCAGCGCAAACTGCACGCCCCACGGTCGCTCGGTGATCCAGCGGCTGACCCGGACCCCGCGCTCCTGGGCGAGACTGACGGCAAGCAGCACCGCGCAGGCCAGGCCCACCTGAATCAGCAGCGGCATGGTGAGCCCCAGGCCATGGAGCATCTCGGCCGAAACGGCAGAGAATCCGGGGCGGACCAGGGTATGCTTCAGCATCCGCAGGGCGGACATGAGCGAGGTCGCCCGGGAGAAATAGCGCCCCACGATCACCAGCAGATTGGTCCGCAGGATGCCGAACACCTGCATCAGACGGTCCTTTCGCAGCAGGGCGTAACGCTCCCGCAGGCGCGCCGCCTTCGGGACCCAGAGCAGGCCCAGAGACATCCAGAAGCCGTTCCACATGCCATAGGCCAGATTGGAAAGGCCCGGACCCTGCCAGACGCCCACGGCCAGAAACACGATAAACGTGACCACGCAGGGCGTGGCGCGCTTCGCCAGCTCCGGCGGAAGCACCTTTCTGCACCATTTGGAAAATCGCTGAAAGCTCTTGGACAGGGCCAGGGGATAGAACAGATAGTCCTTCATCCACTCGCCCAGGGAGATGTGCCACCGCCGCCAGAAATCCGCGAGGCTGGTGGAGAAATAGGGCTGGCGGAAGTTTTCCATCATGTGCACGCCGAAGAGCTCCGACGCGCCGCAGACCAGATCGATGCCGCCGGAGAAGTCGCAGTACAGCTGCAGGCAATACAGCGCCGCGCCGAGGAAGGACACGACGCCGGGATAATCATAGAATCCGGAATAGACGCTCTGGACCAGGGGCGCCAGGGCGTCCGCGATCAGGGCCTTTTTCAGGATGCCGTAGAGCATGCGCCAGACGCCGTTTTGAATGTTGGCCCAGTCGAAGTCATTGCCCCGAAACAGCTGGGGCGCCAGGTCCTGATAGCGGTTGATCGGGCCCTGGACCAGCTGCGGGAAATAAGCGGCAAACAGCGCGTAGCGCAGGAAATTGCGCTCCGCCGCCGCCTTGCCCTTGGAGACGTCGATCAGATAGGCAGAGGTCTGGAACACATAGAAGGAAATGCCCAGCGGCAGCAAAAAGGACGGGACCGGGAGCGAAAGGTGGAACACCTGGTCCAGGGCCACGACCCAGCTGGCGGAATATTTCAGCAGCAGGAGCGACGCGAAGTTCAGCAGCAAAATCGCGGTCAGGACCGCCCGCTTTTTCCGCTTGAGCGCCTGCTTTTCCGCCTGCCGCTCCTCCCGGGTCTGGCCGGCGGGGCGGATTTTGCTCAGCCGGTCCAGCCACAGGCCGAAGCCGTAGGTCAGGACGATGGTGACCAGGAAATAGAGTCCCGCGCGCAGCCCATAGGTGAGATAAAACACCAGACTGGCCGCGAAGAGGATCACCCAGCGGTGCTGCTTCGGCAGCAGGTAGTACAGCACCACTGCCGCCAGCAGGAAGCCGAGGAACGCCAGACTGTTAATGGACATCCATCAGTCCTCGTTCATCCGCTGCTGCACCAGATTCCAAATGGCCTCCGCGGAGTTGAAATGCTCCGGAAGCAGATCATCCGCGCTGATGGAGATGTCGAACCGGTCGTTCAGCTCTCCGACGATCATCACGATGTCCAGCGATTCCAGAAGCTCGTCGTCAATCAAATGGGTCTCCGCCCGGAAATCCACATCCGGGCAGCAGTCTTCCAGCAGTTCGTACAGTTCATCCATGGTGCATTTCTCCTGTTACAATGGCTTTTAATTCTTTTCGGTCGATCTTTCCCGTGCGCGTCATGGGAAAGGCGCTGACCCTGCGCAGCTGCGCGGGCAGCATATATTTCGGCAGCTTGCTTCTCAGTGCCGCGGCGAGGGCCTTTTCCTCCGCCTCGCCCTGATAAAACAGCACCAGCCGCAGGGCCTCCGCGTCATAGACGCAGGCGGAAACCGCGACGCCCTCCGCCGCGTTGGCGCAGAGCTCGATCTCGCCCAGCTCGATGCGGTGTCCCATGTGCTTGATCTGTGTATCCTTCCGGCCGGCATAGTACAGCACGCCCTGGCGCAGAAAGCCCAGATCGCCGGTGCGGTACATCCGCTCGGGAAAGGCCTCGCAGCGGGGATTGGGCACGAAGGCCTCCGCTGTGAGGGCGGGTCTGCGATAATAGCCCATGGCCAGGCAGGAGCCGGTCACGCAGATCTCTCCGATCTGCCCGTCCTCCGTCACCGCCGCATCCCCGTCCAGCAGGAACACCTCGCAGTTCGGGAAGGCCGTGCCGATGGGGATGGCCGCCTCCGGCGCCGCGCCCGGCGCCACGATGTGATAGGTGCAGTTGCAGGTGATCTCCGTCGGGCCGTAGAGATTCACGAACCGAACCCCCGGCAGATGGCGCTGCCAGTACTGCAGCGTTTTCGGCGGGAGCACCTCGCCGGAAAAGAGGACGTTCTTCAGTCCCTCCGGCTTTACGCTCTCGAAGGTGTTGAGCTCCGCCACGATCTTCAGCGCCGGCACCGCCCAGATCAGCGTGTCGATGCGCCGCTCGATGATGCGCTCCATCAGCAGCTTCGGGAAGGAAAACAGCTTTTTCTCCAGGATTTCCACGGTTCCGCCGGTCTTCAGGGCCAGGAAGATGTCCTTGACCGACACGTCAAAGTCAAAGGGCGCCTGGTTGCCGAAGACCGTGCCCTCCGGAAACCGGAAGACCCGCTGGAACTGCTCCGCCATGTCGATGACCGAGCGGTGGCTCACCGAGACGCCCTTGGGCTCTCCGGTGGAGCCGGACGTAAAGATCACATACAGCAGATCGGTGTCCTTCCGGCCCGTCCAGGGCTCACATTGGGCGGGATTGCCGCGCAGCTGGTCGGGCGTCAGCGTCCGACGTGCGCCCAGGGCATCGGTGCTGCGGGCGGGCTCCATGAGCAAAACCGCCTCCGGCTCCGTCACGGCGAGCATCCGCTCCACCCGCTCCCGGGGCAGGGTCAAGTCCAGCGGAATGTAATAATTGCCGCTGTAGACCACGGCGAAGAAGCCCAGCAGGTCCTGCACCGTGTGGCGAATCGACACCGCAACGGGCCGGTTTTCCGTTCCCAGGGCTTCGTGCAGATTCCGCCCCAGGGCGGAAATGGAATCCCAGGCCTCCCGATAGGTCAGGCGGGTATTCCGGTCGGAAAAGGCGATCCGCTCCGGAAATCGCTCCGCCGAGGCTTTGAAATAGGACAGTACGTTGATGATCATGAACAGCATCCATCCGATCGATGGTTTTGCAGGAGATGCCTCCTGCCTAATTTGATAATTATATCATAGTAGATTTTGGGTGTCAACGAACGGACAGGCCTCGCGGCGGACGGGAATTTTAACGACCGCATTTGCTTGACGCGGATGCGGGCGCATCCTATAATAAACAAAAAAGCCCCGGGAGGGATGCACAGTGGATTCCAAGGAAACCGTCGTCATGCTGGCAAAACCCAGGAAGAAAGGCCTGCTCCGGCTGGTGTTCAGCCGCTTTTTTGTGATTGTGCTTCTGATCGTTCTGCAGCTGCTTCTGTTCGCGTCGGTCTATCTCTGGCTGCAGCAGTACATGCCCCACTATGTGGTCATCCAGGTCGTCTTCACCATTCTGATGATCCTGTATCTGTTCAACAGCAGCATGGACTCCTCGGCCAAGCTCACCTGGATGATGCTGATTGCGGTGCTTCCCTTTATGGGCGCAGCGTTTCTGCTGTTCACCCAGATGAATTTCGGCCACCGGGCCATCCGGGACCGGGAGGAGGCCCTCATCGACCAGACGAAGCATCTGATTCCCCAGGACGAGACCGTGCGCGCGGCCCTGGCGGGAGACATCTACGGCACCGACGATCTGCAGACCTATCTGAGCCGCAGCGGCTGCTTCCCGGTCTACGGCAACACCGAGGTGCGCTACTTCCCCCTGGGCGAGGAAAAATTCGCCGCCATGCTCCAGGAGCTGGAAAAGGCCCAGCAGTTCATCTTCTTCGAGTACTTCATCATCGAGGAGGGCTACATGTGGGGCCGCATCCTGGAGATTCTGAAGCGCAAGGCCGCCGCGGGCGTGGACGTGCGCGTCATGTATGACGGCATGTGCGAAATCTCCAACCTGCCGGCGGACTACCCCAAGCGGCTGGCCAAGGTGGGCATCCGGGCCAAGGCCTTCGCCCCGGTGCGCCCCTTCCTCTCCACCCACTACAACTATCGCGACCACCGGAAGATTCTGGTCATCGACGGCAAGGTGGCCTTCAACGGCGGCGTAAATCTGGCGGATGAGTACATCAACCGCAAAAAGCGCTTCGGCCACTGGAAGGACACGGCAATCATGCTCCGGGGCGAGGCGGTGCAGAGCTTCACGCTGCTGTTCCTGCAGATGTGGAATCTCACGGAGCGGGAGGCGGACTTCACCCAGGCGAAGCTCCCTGCCCCCGCCGCAGAGGCGCCGGGCTTCGTCATGCCCTACGGCGACTGCCCCCTGGACAACGACAAGGTGGGCGAATCCGTCTACATCGACATGCTCTACCGCGCCAACACCTATGTCCACATCATGACGCCCTATCTGATCCTGGACGACGAGCTGCTGACGGCGCTGAAATACGCCGCCCAGCGGGGCACCGACGTGAAGCTGATCCTGCCGGGCATCCCGGACAAATCCACGGCCT
Organism: uncultured Clostridia bacterium; assembly: GCA_946187475.1. GTDB lineage: Bacteria > Bacillota > Clostridia > Oscillospirales > Oscillospiraceae > CAG-103. The sequence goes on from CAMHRJ010000001.1 coordinate 10,752, forward strand.
ACGCCCTGGCCAAATCCCACTATCGGGCTCTGACCGAGGCGGGGGTGCAGATTTACGAATACACACCGGGCTTCATCCACGCCAAAGTCTGCGTCAGCGACGACATCCGGGCCGTGGTGGGCACCATCAATCTGGACTACCGGAGCCTGTATCATCACTTCGAGTGCGCCACTTACCTCTACCGGGTGCCCTGCATCGCGGAGATCGCGGCGGACGTTGCCGCCACGCTGGCAAAGTGCCGGGCGGTCACCCCGGAGAGCATCAAAGGCGAAAAGCTCTCCTACAGGCTCATGGGCTTTATCCTGAAGCTGGTGGCCCCGCTGATGTAACACAACAAAAAAGAACGGCACACCCGGTTGGGGTGTGCCGTTTCGTTTCAGTATTCGCCCTGCCAGCGGGGCGGTGCGGGGACGATCTCCCCGGTTTCGAGGCTTTTGGGCACGTCGATCAGGCGCTGGTTGGCGCTGCCCCGGAACATGAGCTCCAAACTCCGCTCCGAGAGCAGGAAGGGCCCGTCCACCAGCACATCCAGCAGTGACAGAAGCCGGCGCTGCGCCTCAGTTCCGGCATCGCGCAGATGCTCAAAGGTGTAGCCCGTGTAGCTTGCGATCTCATATCCCTCGGCCTTCAGCCGCTCCGCCAGCTCGCAAAAGCCCTCCGCCTGGGCAAAGGGTTCGCCGCCGGAGAAGGTCACGCCGCGGCAGAGGGGATTCTCCATGGCAATGCGCGCAAGGGTTTCGGTGTCCATGGGCGTTCCCTCGCCGAAGGCCCAGGTCTCCGGGTTCTGGCAGCCCTCGCAGTGATGGGGACAGCCCTGGGCAAAATACGCCGTGCGGATGCCGGGACCGTCGACGATGGAGTCCTCGGCAATCCCGGCCATTTGGATCATCATGGGTTACTTCGCGATGCTGTGCTTGACGCGGTCGCGCTCCTCGGCCTTCTTGGCGTCGTTCCACTTGTCCATGGTACCCACGAGATAGCCGGTGATGCGGCGGATGCGCTCGAAGCCGACGCCGGCGCCCATTTTGCTCTGCTTGGAATCTACGGTCATAACTGGTTCCTCCTGTTTATCTTCGTTTTTTGTTTATTCGATACCGACAAATGCTTTGATCTGCGGGAATTTCTTGATGAGCTCCTGCATCCGCTCCTCGGAGACGGCCTCGCCTTCCTTGCGGCCGCAGCGGGGGCAGGTGTCGCCGATGACGCCCACATAGCCGCAGATGGGATCGCGGTCCACGGGATGGTTGATGGAGCCGTAGCCGATGCCCTCATCGTGCATGCACCGGACGATCTGCTCAAAGGCCTCCACGTTCTTGGCGGTGTCGCCGTCCAGCTCCACATAGGAGATGTGGCCGGCGTTGCACAGGGCGTGGTAGGGCGCCTCGATGTGGATCTTCTCATAGGCGCTGATGGGATACCAGACCGGCACGTGGAAGGAGTTGGTGTAGTACTCCCGGTCCGTCACGCCGGGGATCCTGCCATAGCGCTGGCGGTCCATGCGGGTGAAGCGGCCGGACAGGCCCTCCGCCGGGGTGGCCAGCAGGGTGAAGTTCATCTTCATGGCCTGGGACTTGTCATCGCAGAACTTGCGCATGCGGCCGATGATCTCCAGACCCTTTTCCTGCATGGCGGGGTCCTCCGCGTGGTTCTTGCCGTAGAGGGCGGTCAGGGTCTCCGCCAGGCCGATGAAGCCGATGGAGAGCGTTCCGTGCTTGAGCACCTCGCGCACCTCGTCATAGGGGCCCAGCTTGTCGGAATCCAGCCACACGCCCTGTCCCATGAGGAAGGGATAGTTGTAGACGCGCTTTTTCGCCTGGATCTCAAAGCGGTCCAGCAGCTGCTGCGCCACCAGCTCCAGCATGTCATCCAGCATTTTCAGGAATCGCGCCTCGTCGCCCTTGGCCTCCAGCGCCAGACGCGGCAGGTTGATGGAGGTGAAGGACAGGTTGCCGCGGGAATAGGAGATCTCCTGCTCCGGGTCATAGACGTTGCCGAGCACGCGGGTGCGGCAGCCCATGGTGGCCACCTCCGTCTCCGGACGGCCGGGCACATAGTACTTGAGGTTGTACGGGCTGTCCAGGAACACGTAGTTCGGGAACAGGCGCTTGGCGGAAACCTTGCAGCTCAGGCGGAACAGATCGTAGTTCGGGTCGCCTTCGTTGTAGTTCACGCCCTCTTTGACCTTAAAGATGTGGATCGGGAAGATGCAGGTCTCGCCGTGGCCCAGACCGGCGTCCAGCGCCAGCAGCACGTTGCGGATGACCATGCGGCCCTCGGGCGTGGTATCGGTACCGTAGTTGATGGAGGAGAACGGCGTCTGCGCGCCGGCGCGGGAGTGCATGGTGTTCAGGTTGTGCACAAAGCCCTCCATGGCCTGATAGGTGTCGCGCTCGGTCTGATCCTCGGCCCGGCGGCGTGCCCGCGCAACCAGGTGCGCCGCAACGTCTGCCTCGATGCACAAACTATCATACAGATGCGAGGCGAGGGAAGCGTCGAAGCCCTCGGTGGGCTCCAGCGCATTGGGCCCGAAGGAGGCTTCCGTTTTCTCGATGGCCTCTGCCACTGCATCGGCGAGATTGTCCTCGTCCAGATGATCCTCCACCACGTCCGTCAGCTTTTTGCGGAACTGGCTGCGGAAAGTCTTTCCCACGCCCAGGGCCATGCCGTAGTCAAAGTTGGGGATGGACTGGCCGCCGTGCTGGTCGTTCTGGTTGGACTGGATCGCGATGGCGGCGAGGGCGGCGTAGCTCTGGATGGACTGGGGCTCGCGCAGGAAACCGTGGCCGGTGGAAAAGCCGTCTTTGAACAGGCGGATGATGTCGATCTGGGTGCAGGTGGTGGTGAGAGCATAGAAATCGAAGTCATGGATGTGGATATCGCCCTCGCGCTGGGCTTTGGCGTGCTCCGGGCGGAGCAGATAGGCCTCGTTATAGGCCTTGGCGCCGGCAGCGCCGATCTGCAGCATGGCGCCCATGGCGGTATCACCGTCGATGTTGCCGTTTTCGCGCTTCAGGTCGGAGAGCTTCGCGTCCTTGCTGGCGATCTCATCGATGGTCTTCATCAGCGTGGTGCGGGACTCCCGCGCGCGGGTGCGGGTGGCGCGATAGATGATATAGGACTTGGCCGTGTTGGTGAACTCATGGTGCATGAGCTCCTGCTCCACCATGTCCTGAATGACCTCGATCTGGGGCGGCTCTGCGCCGCAGCGGCTTTCCAGCGCGCTCTCAACGGCTTCCGCCACACGGGCAGCGTCCGCCACCGTGCCTTCGCCCGAGGCCCGCATCGCCCGCAGCACCGCAAGGGCGATTTTCTCTCTGTCATAGGGGACGACGCGGCCGTCCCGCTTGATAATCATCTGTATCATGTCTGATTCTCCATAACTATATATTGTGGTGTTTCTGGAAGGTTCGCAACTAAATATAGCATTATTATCGAAACGTGTCAAGCCGTCCGGGCAAGAATCTTGCTGCCGTGAACCCGGTGTTCCGATGGGGAAATATGGCCGGATGCAAAAAACCTGTCCGCAATTCACGGACAGGTTTTTGGGGGGTTATCCCAGGGCGGACTTGGTGGCCTCGTCCTCATACTGCCGGGTGTAGAGCCGGTAGTAATAGCCGCGCTTGGCCATGAGCTCCTCGTGCCGGCCCTGCTCTACGATCTTGCCGTGGTGCACGGTGAGGATTACGTCCGCGTGCTGGACGGTGCTCAGCCGGTGGGCGATGACGATGCTGGTGCGGCCGCGGATGATCGTGTCGATGGCGGACTGGATTTTCTGCTCGGTGATGGTATCCACCGAGGCGGTGGCCTCGTCCAGCACCAGGATGCGCGGGTCGGCGAGGATGGCCCGGGCGAAGCTGATCAGCTGCTTTTCCCCGGTGGAGAGCAGGTCGCCGCCCTCCCCCACGTCGGTGTCCAGCCCATGCTCCAGCCGGTCGGCCACCTCCGTGGCGCTCACCAGCTCCAGAGCCCGGCGGATGTCCGCTTCCGATGCCTCGGGATTGCCGTAGAGCAGGTTCTCCCGCAGGGTGCCGGAGAAGAGATGGGGCGTCTGCAGCACATAGCCGATGGCGCTGTGGAGCCAGAGCTGGCTGCGCTCCCGGGCGTCGCGTCCGTCGATGAGCACCTGTCCCTCCGTGGGCTCATAGAACCGGCAGATCAGGTTGGCCAGAGTGGATTTTCCGGCGCCGGTCTCGCCCACGATGGCCACATTGGTGCCGAAGGGGATCTCCAGCGAGAAGTGCTCCAGCACGGTCTCCTCCCCATCGGGATAGCGGAAGGTCACGTCCCGGAAGGAGATGTCGCCCCGAATCGGCTCCCAGTTTTCCCGTCTGGGCGTGAAGCAGTCGCCGTAGGCCTCCACCACCGCGGGGGAATCCTTCACGTCCGGCTCGGTCTCCAGCAGCTTCGTCAGCCGCTCGATGTTCACCTGGGTGGTGATCAGGTCGGAGATGGCGTCCACCACCCAGCGAATGGGCTCCATGAGTCCCTGGGCATAGCTCATGAACATGGAGAAGGTGCCGATCTGGGTCTTGGCGATGTAGCCGCCCTTCCAGAGCACCACGGCCAGGGCCAGAGAGGAGGCGAAGTTCATGGTCACGGCGAAGAGGCCACGCAGTCTGGCGGCGCCGATGGCCCGCCGGCGAATGCGGGACGTGTCCGCGACGAAAGCGCGCTCCATGGTGTCCTCCACCACCAGGGTCTTGATGGTCCGGGCGCCGGTGATGCCCTCGTTGAAGTTGCCGGTGATCTGGGAGTTGATCTCGCGAATTTCCCGGTTGGCCCGGGTCAGTCCCCGCTGGAACAGGGAGAAGAGCAGCACCGTCAGGGGCAGTACCGCCATGACCAGCAGCGCCAGGCGGGCGTTGATCACCAGCATGACCACCACCGCGCCGACCACATAGCCCAGCTGCCAGAGGCTGTCCAGCAGCGTCCAGCTCACCAGGGCGCCGATCTTCTGGGTGTCCGACATGACCCGGGCGTGGAGATAGCCCACGCTGTTCTGGTTGAAGTAGGAAAAAGACAGAGTCTGCAGGTGGTTGAAGGCGGCGTTGCGCAGGTCCTTGTCCACGCCCACCTCGATCTCCATGCTGAAGATGCAGGCAACGTAGTTCACCAGGGCGCCGCCGCAGATCAGCGCGAGGTAGAGGATGACAAACAGGACAATGGTATCCAGGGTGCCGCCGCCGATGAAGTGGTTCAGGGCATAGCGCTGGAACAGCGGCACGCCGATGTCCACCAGCGAGCCCACGACGCAGCCCAGGATCATGCCGAAGACGGCTTTTTTGTAGTGTTTCAGATAGGGCAGCAGCTTCCCGATGCCGAAAAACGGGAGGCGCACGGTGTCGGTGGTGTGCCGGTTCATGCGCCCACCTCCCCCACAGAGCTGCTTTGAATCTCGCAGATCTTCTGGTAGACGCCGCCGGCCTTGGAGAGGGTCTCGTGGTTGCCGCGCTCGTTGATCTCGCCCCGGTCCAGCACCAGGATCTGGTCGGCCTTGGAGAGGGTGGTGATGCGGTGGGAGATCAGCAGAATGGTGGCGCTGCCAAAGCGGCGCTCCAGCTCCGCGCGGATTTTGGCGTCGGTCTCCGTGTCAACGGCGGAGAGAGAATCGTCAAAAATCAGGATGGGCGTGTGCTCCGTCAGCGCCCGGGCGATGGCCGCGCGCTGCTTCTGTCCGCCGGAGAGGGTCACGCCCCGCTCGCCCACGAAGGTGTCATATCCCTTTGCAAAGCCCATGACCGTCTCGTCCAGACAGGCGGCCCGCGCCGCCTCCCGCACGGCTTCCAGCGTCATGGCTTCGTCCGTGATGGCGATGTTTTCCCGGATGGTCCGGCTGAAGAGATAGGGCTCCTGCAGCACCATGCCGATGTTCCGGCGCAGGTGGCCGGTCTCGATGTCCTTCAAGTCCACACCGCCGATGGTGATGCGCCCGCAGCCCTCCGGGAGGTCGTAGAGCTTGTCCAGCAGGAGCATAAGGGTACTTTTGCCGCTGCCCGTGCCGCCGAGGATGCCCAGGGTAGTGCCCGCCGACACCGTGAAGCTCACGTGCTTCAGCACCTCACGGCGCCCTTCGGCATAGCGGAAGGAGACGTTTTCAAAGACGATGTCCTGATCCATCGCCGGCCGGAGGCTGCGCCCGGTCTCCCGCTCCTCCTCTGCCTCCATGATGTAGGCGATGCGGTCCATGCTCACGCCGGCCTTGCTCATCTCGGCGATCATGCGGCCCAGCATGCGCACGGGCCAGGTCATGATGGCGCCGTAGGAGAGAAAGGCGATGTATTCGCCGGCGGTCATCTCGCCCCGGAGGCAGAGCACCGACCCGAAAACCACGATCAGCATGATCTGCAGCCCGGAGAGTACGTCGCTGAGGCTCCAGAACTGGGCCAGCGGGCGGGCCAGCTTCATCCAGAGTCCGGTATAGTATTCATTCTGCGCCTCGAAGCGCTCCCGCTCCCGCCGCTCCTGGCCGAAGGAGCGCACCACCCGCACACCGGTGAGATTTTCCTGGGCGATGTCCGAGAGCTTCCCCTCGTTTTCGTCACAGTCCAGAAAGGCCTTGCCGATCTTCCCGTGGAAGTGCACCGACCGGAGGATGATATAGGGTACCGGCAGCATGGCGATGATCGTGAGCTTCCAGTTCATGCTGAGCATGAACCCAAGACTCAGCGCCAGCAGCACCACGATGCGGAAAATGCTGGTCATCTGCTCGGACACGAAGCTTTTGAGGGTTTCGATGTCGCTGGTGCAGCGCTGGATGATGTCCCCGGTGCGGTGCTGGCTGTGCCAGGCGTAGGGCAGGCGCTCGATGTGGCGGAAAAGCTCGTCCCGCATGGTTTTCGTGAGGGTCTCGGCGCCCCGGGTGTTGCACACGCGGAAGCTGTATTGGGCAGCCACCTTCACGGCGGCCACCACGAGGATTGCTGCCGCCATGATCCAGATGTGCTCGCCCAGATAGGCCCAGCCTCCGGCCCGCTGGGCCAGCGCCATGGCGAAGGCCGGGAGATCGGCCGCCTTCCCGCCCAGGGCGTTGTCCACCGCAGCCCGGACGATCTGGGGACTCACCATGTCCGCCAGAGCGGTCACGGCGGCGGAGACCATGCTGATCAGGAACCAGCCCTTGCTCCCCCGGAGAAACCGCCAGAGCAGGGCCCGTTCCCGGGCTTTTTCGGTTGTCGTCTTTTTGGGATTCATTGGTAAATCCGTGTCCTCTCACATGGGTTTCGTGCTCTTAAGTCTATCAGAAAGCCTCTGAAAACACAAGCCTGTGCAGCCGACGGAGCATTGGCAGCTTCCGCCGCGCAACAAGAGCGGATTTCCCGCAGTTATTGCGAGAAATCCGCTCTTTTGTTCTATCCTGAAAAGGAAGCGTGAAAAGACAATACCAGATCGTTCTGGTTCAGCCGGGGGAGGACGTTTCCTTCCGGTGCTCGATGATCCGGCAGCCGATATACAGCCGTTCAAACGTGTCCTGATCCGTCAGCTCCACACCCATGATCTCCTGGCAGCGCTTGATGCGATACATGGCGGAGTTGCGGTGGATGAAGAGCTTCGCCGCAGTCTTGGACATGTCGCAGAGGGAAAACAGATAGCAGCACAGGGACTCGTAGAAATTCGTGGAATTCTGCCGGTCAGACTCCAGCAGGGTTTTCAGCTCCGGGCAGATCAGGTTTTCCGGCAGCAGGTTTCGCGTACCGTTGGCGGCGAGGATCTCGGAATAGAACTGGGAAAACAGGTACCAGCTGCCGCCGCTCGCGTCCAGAAGACCGTACTGCATGCTGAGCTTCGCCTGCTCCACATAGAGGCTGCGTTTTTCCAGGTCGTCAAACACGTTGCTGACGCCGCAGACGCACTCCACCTTGCCGGCGGCCTCCTCCCGGATGGTCTCCAGGATCACCCGGACGGCCTCCCTGCTCTGGATGCTGCGGAAGAACAGCAGGATGGAGTCCTCCTGATTGGAGTAGATCATGCGGGGATAGTGGGACTTGATGCTGCTGCGCAGATTCTGCAGCTTGCCGCTGACGGGATTGCGCAGGGAAACGGCTATGATCACGTACTTGGGGATGATGTTTTCTTCCCGGAAGAACGTGGTGTTTTTTAATAAGGAGAGGGGTGACTCCGTGTCCTCCAGCAGGATCTTGGCCACGTAGGCCCGCTCCGGCGCGCTGTACTCCTGGCCCTTCTTCCCGGCCAGAAAGATCTCCGCCGCCGTGCGCAGCGCCGCGTTCAGCTCCAGGGCCAGGGCCTCGTTTTCCGGCGTGGTATAGAGCACCGACGTGATGGCGTCGGGCTTTCCGTCCAGCAGGACGCCGCAGGTGGTTTGGGGAGAATCCTTGGAGATGCCCCAGTCCACTTTGAAAGGCTCCGTCTGATCCGAGAGCCGGTCCATATAGCCGTCCTTGTAATATCCGTCGATAACCACCTCCGGCGCGGCGGTCCCGGTCTCAATGATGGCCTGCCAGTAGGGGTCCGGACAGGGATCCGGCCCGCCGTAGGCCAGCAGATGATAGGAGATGTCCGTGAGAATCACGGGCAGCCCAAAACTTTCATACACATTTGCATACAGCTGCCGCACATCGTTGCAGCGGGGAAGGGCCTCCAGCACCGTGCGGTAAACATTGGCGGTTTTCGCGGTGATTTCCGGTTCCTTCACGGTTCGATCGCCTCCTTGGGGTCGCGCATTTTCCTCCTTTTTCCTACCGCTTAAAATTAACACAAGATTTTTCCAATTTCAAGGGTTTTTCGACGGTTTTTTTCCGAATCGGCAAATTCGAGGCCCTGAGCGCCTTAGCCGCCTCCTTGTTTATAAATATACCATGTCTCCTATAATTCTTTCGCTAATTAACGCATTTATCTTATTATGTCCGTTATTTTTGGGCAAACGACAAAAAAGATTTGTTGATTTTTTGGCAAACGAACATAGCCCAACGTTCTTTTTGCGAATAAAATAACAATTGCAAAGGTTACGGTCGGTCTCTGACGAGAGGTTGGCCTCGGAAACAAAACAGCACTCGGATGCATCCCGTTTCTTCGCACGCCCCATTCCAATCCATTCAATCCATCCAATCCATCTAAATGACGAGAGGAGAAAACATCATGCAAAAAAGTGCTCTTGTAAAAAGCTCAAAATATGCATGGATGATCTGCGCGATGCTGGTATTGATGCAGTTCATCTACGCAGGCATCACCCTCAGCACGGTCACGCTCTACATGGAGCCGATCCTGGCTGAGCACCCCGGTCTGGCCCGCACGGCCTACGCACTCACCATCACCATCAACGGCGGCGCAAACGCCATCATGAGCTTCTTCTACGGCAACCTGGTTCAGAAGTTCGGTCTGAAAAAGATGGTCGCCTTCTGCGCCATCATCATGGTCGCGGGCGTTCTGCTCTACGCAAACGGCACGGCCATGTGGATGTTCTACCTGGGCGCTGCTCTGGAAGGCATCAGCCTCTGCTTCTGCTCCGGCGCCACCTGCTCGGTCATCTTCTCCCAGTGGTTCAGCAAGAACACCGGCACGCTGCTGTCCCTGACGGCTGTGGGCTCCGGTCTCGCCGGCGTCATCTTCAGCCCCATCGTGCAGAACTGGATCAACACCATCGGCTGGCAGGGCTCGCTGTACATCAACCTGGCCATGGTCGTCGTCACCGCCGTCCTGCTCATCATCTTCCTGAAGGAATCCCCCGAGCCCTACGGCGTGAAGCCCATGTGGAACGACCAGGTCAAGATCGCAACAGACGAGGGCAAGATCGTCCCCTACGGCGTCACCTCCAAGGAGGCTTACAAAACGCCGCAGCTCTGGATCGCCACCTTCGGCGTCGGTCTGCTGGCCCTGATCATCTACGGTTCCATCACGAACCTGGCCATCTACTCCTCCGACCTTGGCTACAACCCGGGCACCATGCTCTCCATCATGTATCTGGGCAACATCATCCTGCAGCTGCCCTTCGGCATGTTGGCTGATAAGCTGGGCATCCGTCCCTGCATGCTGATTTACGGCATCATGGCTGTAGCCGCCGCCTTCATCTACTCGCTGGCTCCGGCGCAGGGCGTGTTCATCCTGGGCACGGTTCTGCTGGGCGGCGCCTTCTCCATCCTGAAGGCCACCCTCCCGGTGCTGACCCTGCAGGTCTTCGGCAGCCGCGATCAGGCCAAGATCATGAGCCCCATGATCGCCGTCATGAACATCGGCGTCGCCTTCGGTACCCCGGTGCTCTCCGCTGCCTATGACATCACCGGCACCTACTCCAAGATGTTCGTCCTCTTCGCAGTGGTGGCCGCGGTGCTGACCCTGATGCTGTTCTTCGGTCTGAAGCCCCTGCAGAAGGTCGTCAACCAGAAGAAGGCCGTCGAGGCCGGCGCCGACAACGTCGACGACATCCAGTGATCTGATCTCTCCGCACGCTGCATACAGAAATTCTCACTCCCCCTTCCCTTTTTCCTCCCCTTCACGCGCATTCGGCCGAAATCCCCGGATGCGTGTGAAGGAACCCCCCGAAGGCTGAACGTATTTTGATATAAAGGAGCTTGATTTACATGGAAAAACGCGATTACAGTCCGCTGTTTACCCCCTTTAAGATCGGCAGCATGGAGGTCAAGAACCGCATCGTTCTCTCCCCCATGGGCCATAACGCCTCCCTGCCCTACGGCGCCAAGGCCGAATCCGAGATCGCCTACTACGAAGAGCGCGCCCGCGGCGGCGTGGGTCTGATCATGACCGGCTGCACCAACATCGACAAGGTCACCGCCCAGGGCTCCCACGAGGGTCTGCTGGACACCGACCTGGGCATTCCCTCCTTCACCTCTCTGTGTGAGCGCGTCCACCGCTGGGGCGCCAAGATCGGCCTGCAGGTCACTCCGGGCACCGGCCGCAACGGTTTCCCCAATGAGTTCGGCGATCCTCCGATCTCCGCCTCCGCCATCCCCAGCTTCTTCAATCCCGACGTGATCTGCCGCGCGCTGACCGTGGAGGAGATCCACGACATCGTGGAGCTCTTCGGACCCGCTGCTCTGGTGGCCCGGGATGCAGGCTTCGACTGCATCGAGGTCCACGCCCACGCCGGCTACCTCATCGACCAGTTCATGTCCACCTGCTTCAACCACCGCACCGACGAGTACGGCGGCAGCGCCGAGAACCGCACCCGCTTCGCCCGGGAGATCGTGGCAAAGATCCACGAGACCGTGCCCGGCATGCCGGTCCTGTTCCGCATCGCTCTGGACCACGGCTTCGAGGGCGGCCGAACCTTCGAGGAGAGCAAGGAAATCCTTGCCTGGCTCCAGAAGGCCGGCATTGACGCCTTCGACGTGGACGCCGGCTCCTACGAGCGTCTGGACTACATCTTCCCGCCCTCCTATCAGGGCCCGGCCTGCATGCAGTACGTCTGCGACACCGCCCGCGAGGTTCTGGACGTTCCCGTCCTGAACGGCGGTACCCACGATCCCGACACCGCGCTGGATCTGATCACCTCCGGCAAGGCGGACTTCGCCGTCATCGGCCGCGCGCTGATCGCCGATCCCGAGCTGCCCCTCAAGCTGATGGAAGGCCGCCGCGAGGACGTCCGTCCCTGCCTGCGCTGCAACGAGGACTGCATCGGCCGCATCTGGAACCGCCGCACCCGCATGGGCTGCTCCGTGAACACCCGCGTGGGCGAGGAGGAACACTTCAAGATCGAAAAGACCTGCTGCCCGAAGAACGTGGTCGTCATCGGCGCCGGCCCCGCAGGCTGCGAGGCTGCCCGCGTGGCCGCTCTGGAAGGCCACAAGGTCACCCTGTTTGAGAAGGAAGGCCGCATCGGCGGCACCGCCCGCACCATCGCCACCTCCTCCTTCAAAAACTACATCCGCGCCCTGTTCGACTGGTACGAAGTGCAGCTGGACAAGCTGGGCATCGACCTGCGTCTGAACACCGAGATTTCCGCCGACGATCCGATCCTGGCCGAGGCCGACCACATCTTCGTCACCGGCGGCACCGAGCCTGTGGTTCCCCCGATTCCGGGTCTGGACCGCGAGGACATCTACAGCATGCTGGAGATCCACAAGGATCACAGCCTGGTCAAGGGCGACAAGATCGTCGTCTGCGGCGGCGGCGAGTCCGGCTGCGACGGCGGCTACGAGCTGGCCCTGGACTACGGCAAGCAGGTCACCATCGTGGAGATGGCCGACATCCTCGCTCAGGACGCCATGTTCATCAACCGCGACTGCATCGTGGCCAAGATGGGCAAGCTGGGTGTGCGCATGATGACCAAGACCAAGGTTCTGGAGATCAAGGACGAGGGCGTCTTGGTTCAGAAGGAAGACGGCAGCACCGAGATTCTGGAAGCCGACTGCGTCATCAACGCCCTGGGCATGCGCCCGAAGATGGACATGGTCGACGCCGTCAAGGCCAAGTATCCCGTGAAGACCGTCGCCATGGGCGACAGCGCCAAGATGGGCAAGATCGGCACGGCCGTCCGCTCCGGCTTCTTCGCCGCGATGAGCATCGACCGCTGAGAAGCATCCGATCACCGTAAATAACAGGAGGTTTTATCATGGCAGAGTTCAAGCTGAACAAATTCAAATATGAGCATATCTTCTCCTATGTGGTTGAGGTCGATCCCAACATGTTCTTCCAGAAGCTGCCCAACAAGCAGACCCGCATCACCGGCAACATCACCGGCGGCAAGGTCTGGGGCCCGAAGATCAACGGCAAGATCCTCCCCATGGGTGCCGACTGGTCGGTCCTTCATCCGCACGGCGTCGTCGACGTCGACTGCCGCGCCATGATCGAGACGGACGACGGTGCGCACATCAATATGTTCTACACCGGCCGCATCGATCTGGGCAGCGAAGAGGCCGCTGTGGACTACGCCAACGGCAAGCTCCCGCCCATCATGGGCACCCAGCCCATCCACATCCTGGACACCGACGATCCGCGCTATGAGTGGGTCAACCGCGTGAGTTGCTTCTGCATCGGCCGCGTCGACTTCACCGGCGATCCGATCTCCATCCAGTATGATGTGTACGCTTTCCGCGCTCTGCTGACGGACGAGGACTGAGCCCTAAAGCGAAACCCGTCGCGTGATCCCATCTGAATCGCAGCGGCGGCGTTGACAAAATGCCGCCGCTTTTTCAAAAACCGAATCCCCCTGTGCAGCAGGGGTGAAAGGAGCAATATTATGTTTGATCTTCACGGCAGAGTTGCTGTTGTTACCGGCGCATCTGGCGGCCTGGGCCGCCAGTTCGCGCTGGCTCTGGCCGGTCAGGGCGCCGACGTGGTGCTGCTGGCCCGCCGGATGGAAAAGCTGGAGGCCGTCGCGGAGGAGGTTCGCGCCAAGGGCGTGAAGGCTCTTCCCGTCAAGTGCGACGTGTGCTCCGTGGACGATATCAAAGCCGCGGTCAAGGCCACCATCGACAACTTCGGCAAGGTGGACATTCTGGTGAACAACGCCGGCGGCGGCCCGCTGTATCCCATCATGGAGACGCCGGACGATTTCTGGCAGCACGGCGTGGATCTGGAGCTCAGCGGTGTGTTCTACTGCATCCGTGAGTTCGGCCGCGAGATGGTGAAGGCCGGCTACGGCCGCATCATCAACAACTCCTCCCTCTTTGGCCGTATCGGCACGGGCTTTATCCCCATCTCCAATTACTGCGCGGTCAAGGGCGGCGTGGTGAACCTGACCCGCGAGGTGGCGGCGGAGCTGTGCAAGCACGGCATCACCTGCAACTGCGTGTGCCCGGGCTTCTTCCCCTCCGAGTCCAACAACCCCGAGGCCATGGAGGCCATGGGCCCCTGGATCAACTCCCGCGTGCCCATGGGCCGCGCCGGCGTGGACGGCGAGCTGGACTCCACCATCATCTATCTGGCGGCGGACGAGTCCTCCTACGTCAACGGCGCCATCATCTCCTGCGACGGCGGCTGGACCGCCGTGTAAGGACACCCGTTTCCGAATGTGAAATCGATTCTTGCGAAAGGAGTATATTATGGATCTCAAACTGAAAGATAAAGTCGTTCTCATCAACGGCGCGACCGGCGGCCTGGGCAGAGCGGTCTGCTTCGCGCTGAAGGCCGAGGGCGCCAAGATCGCCCTCTCCGGCCGTGATCCCGAAAAGGTTGCCGCACTGGCGACCGAGCTGGATCTGGGTCCCGACAGACTCTGGACCAACATTGCTGACGTGACCGTGGAAGAGCAGGTCAAGGCCTATGTGGACGGCGCCATCGAGCACTTTGGCCACATCGACATCGTTCTGCCCAATGCCGGCTATGAGGGCAAGTGGGAGTTCAACGACCAGCTGACCAAGGAGAACTTCGACAAGGTCTTCAGCATCAACGTCCTGGGCGTGATGTTCATGCTGAAATACGGCGGCGCCGCTCTGGCGGCCCAGGGCTCCGGCTCCATCGTCATCACCTCCTCCATCGGCGGCGTGGTCGGCAGCCCCGGCATGGCCATCTACTGCGCCTCCAAGCACGCGGTGCAGGGACTTATGAAGTCCGCCGCCCGCGAGCTGGGTCCCAAGGGCGTCAGCGTCAAGAGCATCAACCCCGACGGCATCTACACCCCCATGCTCTCCCGCATCGGCAAAAACGCCCTGGGCGACAGCATGACCGAGGAAGAGCGTCTCGCCGCGCTGACCGCCGGCACCTATGACAAGCGCGCTGCCACCCCCGAGGAAGTGGCTTACCTGATCCTCTATTACGCCTCCCCCTGGGCACAGCACATCTACGGCTCCAAGGTCGTCATCGACGGCGCCAACGGCGACGGCGACACGGTTCGCCCGTAACCGCTTCCCTTCCGGCAGAATCCAAAACGCAGCAAACGGCACACCCAAATGGGTGTGCCGTTCTTTCCGTGGTTCGAGTGCAGATAACGGATTTGGTCTGCAGGCGGTGAACAGGCCTTTTACCAGGTGAATTTCTCAATTTCCACGCCGTCGCAGAACTGCGCCTTGCATTCCTGCAGCTGCGCGAATTTCTCCGTTTGGCAGTGCGCCTGCTGGAGCTCCGGCGTGGTCCACGTCTCTACCAGCAGCAAATCGTCCGGCGCTTCGGCCGCAAAGTAATAGTCGTAGCGGCAGTTGCCGTCCTCCGCTCTGGAGTTTGCCCGGACGCCAAGCGCGCAAAGCGCCTGATAGAAAGCGTCTCTCTGCCCCGGCTTGCAGTGATAGGTCACATTCCATGTCAGCATCGTTTTCCACCCTTTCGGTCAGCGTTATTTTCCGAAGCCGCAGTTGGGCCACATACACTTCTCACAGCTGAGACACAGCCCGCCGTGTCCGAGCTTCTTCAGATCCCGCTTCGTCACGCGGACGCCCGCCGCGATGCGCGGGAGCATCAGGTCAAAGATCGTGGTTTTGGCATACATGACGCAGCCCGGCAGCCCCATGACGGGCGTGCCGTCATCAAAATAGCCCAGCAGGAACATTGCCCCCGGCAGCACCGGGGCGCCGTAGGTGACAATCTCGCAGCCGGTGGCCTTGATCGCGCCGGGCGTGCGGTCGTCCGGGTCGACGCTCATGCCGCCCGTGCAGAGCACCATGTCCACGCCCGCGGCATGGTAGTCCAGAACCGCCTGTGTGATGGCGTCCATATCGTCGCCGGGCGTGCAGTGATGCGTCACCTCAATGCCGAACCGCCGGAGCTTGCGGATGATCACAGGCGTGAAGGCGTCCTCGATGAGGCCCTTGGCGACCTCGTTTCCGGTCGTGACAAGGCCAGCGGTTTTGAGTCTGTACGGCAGCAGCTCCAGCAGAGGCTTGTCGCCGCAGACAGTCTCCGCCTCGCGCAGCTGATCTTCCGCAATGACCAGCGGGATCACGCGCATGCCCGCGAGCTTGTCTCCCGCTTTTACGGGCGTGTTTCCGTGGCGCGTCGCGATCATGAGCTCATCGAGACTGTTCACAGCCTCCAGCCGCTCGACGTCCACGCGAAAGAGCCCGTCGAATTCCGCGGTCAGCTCGATCTTGCCCTCCTTGGGGGCGCTGGCGCGCATACCGTCGCTCTGGCACAGCGCGCGCAGGCGCTCCGCCGCCTCGTCCTCGTGGAGCATGTCCTCGGACTTCTCCCAGACATACAGCGACTCCTTGCCCATGCTCAGGAGCACCGGGATGTCCTCTGTAGTTACAACGTGGCCCTTGCGGAAGCGGGCGTCCTTCGTCACGCCGGGGATGATCTGCGTCATGTCATAACACAGCACATGGCCGACGGCATCGACGGTTTTGACCAGTTTCATTCCAAATCACCTCTTGCCGTTATTGGCGTCAGATAGTTTGCGCAAAACGGCACGATCGCGCCGTCGCGGTAGACATGCAGCGTGCACTGGCGCAGTCGCTCGACGTTCAGATTCATCGCGTCCTGAAACGCCATGGCCGAGAGCGTGAGGCTCTGCTGGCGCAGGCGGTAGAGAAAAGCGTCGAAGTCCATCTCGCCGGAAAGATCCGGCTGCGGCTCGTCCGGCGCGCGCCGCCAGTGATTGGCCACATAGGCTCGATTGTCCATGGCTGTCCCTCTGGATCTGGAGGCGTGCTGAAATCTGGCAAGCGGCCGCAGGCTGCCGTTTTCCTCCAGCAGGAACGCCGAATGAAACCCGCACAGCGGATGGTCGCACCGCGATGGGAGGAATGCGTCCGCGGGGATTCCTGCCTGCTCGCTGAGATCCGCCATGAGCCGGTCCAGCGTATAGCGCGTCTCCGGCGCTTCATCATGCCGCCCGAAGTAGCTCACAGGCTGGAAATGCACGCCGCGCACGGCGGGAACGTGATCACGCGCAAAACGGACTATCTCTCCGAGGGCGTGGTCGTTCACGCCTGGTACCACCGTCGGCACAAGGGTGACGCCGATACGGAGCTGATCGCAGACGCGGATCGCCTCCGTCTTCTCCTTCAGCAGCGGCTTACCGCGCAGGGTCTCATAAATCCCGTCATCCACCCCGTCGAACTGCAGAAACACGATGTCGAGCCCCGCCTCTGCAAGTCGGGCCGCGTAGTCCGGCTCCGCAGCCAGACGCAGCCCGTTGGTGTTCAGCTGCACACAGCTGCAGCCCGCTTTTTTCGCATAGCGGACAAGGCGGGGCAGATCGTCGCGCAGGGTCGGCTCCCCGCCGGAGAGCTGCAGCAGCACCGGGCCGGATTTTTCCACAATGTCCGCGATCGCGGCCTCGAGTTCCTCCGCCGTCGGGTCATTTTCCGCACTCCCGCCGTTGGCAAAGCAGAAGCGGCAGCGCAGATCGCACCGGCGCGTCACCTCCAGCAGCACGCAGCAGCTCCCGGCCTGATGATCGCCGCAGAGGCCGCAGTTTTCCGGGCAGCGCTGCCCCTCCCCCGCCTCCATCGGCGGTTCAGAGAGCAGCCACGAATCGAAGTCCGTTTTTCCTTGCCAGACAAGGGTGCGGAATTCTCCATGCTCCGGACAGGCTTTTTCTAAATACACACGCCCGTCGTCTTCTTGAAACAGCGCGGCGGAGAGGTTTTTCAGGCAGACCGGGCAGACGGAGCGTGTGGAACGAATGAGGGCTCCCATGTCATTCCCCCATGCCGAAGCTTTCCCGCTTGTGTACCGTGACCTCCAGCTGAAAGCGGTCAGAGACGGTCTGCTCCGCGCGGGCGATTATGGCGTCCAAAAGCTTTGCCTCGCACGCTGCCGTCGCGTTGATAATGACGGCAAGCTCCGTACACCGGCGCGCAAAGGGCCTCGTGATCTCCAGCTGCTGTCCGCTCAGCCAGTCCACCTTGCCGTAGTCCCCATCCGGCGTCCAGGCCAGGAGTTTCAAATGCGGGATGCGCACGGGATTGACCGTGATCTCCTGGGCCAGTTCGCGCAGATACGCCGTGCCGTCAAAATCGAAGCAGCAGACGCGAGCATAATACTGATAATATGCCTCGCTGAGGCTCCCCATTTCACTTTGGAGCGGGTCACCGTCATAGTCGATCTCCGGGTGCCGCATGGAGGCGCTGCCCTCGTGAAGTGCACGGCAGAGATCGTCGATCCCGTCGCCCCTGCGGGCGCTGACCGGGATCACCTCCGCCTTGGGATAGCATTCCGAGAGAGAAGCACAGGTCTCGGCAATCTCCTCCGGCGCAAGCAGATCGCATTTGTTCAGCACGATGAGATCCGCCTCTCGCAGTTGGGAGTCCTGAATGTGCGCCATGTCGCCCCCTGCGCGCAGCTCTTTAATCGTTGCGGGCTCGATCAGCACCGTGAAGGGCGCGAAATCCAGCTTTCCTGCGAGGCCGTGGTAGACGTGCTCCAGCGCGCCGACGCCGAAACCCGGAATGTCCGACACCACGAGTGTGCGCCCCTCTTGAAACCGCGCCTCCACCGTTTCGATCAGCCGGTCGTGGCAGAAGCAGATGCACGCGTCCGTGATCTGATCGGCGCTGCAGCCGGAGAGCTTGGCAAAGCGATGATCTGCCAGCTCCACGCCTTCACCCAGATCGTTGGAGATCATGGCGACCGTGGGGTCGTGCTTCGCGAGCGCCATCATAACGGTGGTCTTTCCCGCGCCGAGAAAGCCGCTGATGACCGCAAATTTGGGCATATTCTTCCCTCTTTCTCTCTTATCTTCCGCTGCGCTCGGCGCGGAGCGCAATGAGCTGTGCCGCAATGGAAATTGCGATCTCCTCCGGGGTCTCCGCCCGGATGCTGAGGCCGATGGGCGACGTGACGCGCTCAAAATCCGCGTCAGTGAAGCCGTATTCCTCCTTCAGCCGCGCCGTGACCCCGGCAATCTTTCGCCGACTGCCGATGACGCCGATGTAGCAGGCGGGGCTCATCATCGCCTGGGCCTGCACCACGCTGTCGAAGGCGTGGCCGCGGGTCATGACGCAGATATAATCCTCCGGCGTGATCGTAACGGAGGCGGCAAGGTTCGTAAAGTCAATGAGGCGCACGTCCTCCGCATCCGGGAACAGCTCCCTCTTTGCAAACTCCGGCCGATCGTCCATGGCGACGCAGCGAAAGCCCACGCCCGCCAGCACCGGCACCAGCGCCTGCGCCACATGGCCGCAGCCGAAAACCAGAACCCGGCCGGAGCTTTGAATTTGCTCCACATAGAAATCGCGCCCAGCCAGTTCTTCCCGCATGGGCTTGCGGCGCATGGCGTCCCGAAGCTCATCTGGCGCATGGATGCCCACAAATCCCCGCGCTCTGGTGTACAACCCCAGACATCCCCCAGCGGAGAGCTCGGAGATCAGCCAGAGGTCGTGACCCTCAGCGAAAAGCGTCTCCGCTTCCTCCGCGAGAGCGAGCACACTTTCATCGCCCGCTTCGAGGAAGTGGAAAAACACCTGCACGTCGCCGCCGCAGATCATGCCGAGATCCTGCACATCGTTTTTGGAGAGCAGGAAGCTCTGCTCGCAGCTTTTTCTGCTCTGCAGCACCTCCTGTGCCAGCTGCTCGGAGCGGTATTCCACCGCGCCGCCGCCGATGGTGCCGCAGATGCGGCCGGATTTGGAAATGAGCATTCTGGAGCCCGCGCCACGAGGCGTAGAGCCGGAGGAAGCCACCACCGTGACGAGCACGAGAT
>CAMHRJ010000002.1 GCA_946187475.1 uncultured Clostridia bacterium
TCTATGTCCTGGTTCTGATTGCGGCCATCAGCTCTGCTATCTCCGTCATCGAGGGCGTTGCGGTCACCTTCATCGACCGCGCTTCCGCCAAGGGCAAGGAGCCCAGCCGTACCCGCGCCATCACCCTCACCTGCGTGATTCTGGCTGCGTTCTCCATCCTCGTTGCTGCCGACGGTCTGGGTGAAAACGGCATCGCCCCCTGGAAGTTCTTCGGCCTTGGCGAGGACGCCATCAAAGCCTGGAACGACTGCTGGCTCGACTTCTTCGACCTCATCGCAGAGGGTATCCTCATGCCTCTGGGCGCCATGCTCATGGCCTGCATGATGGGCTGGGAGCTCAAGCCGAAGTTCATGGAGGACGAGATCAAGTCCGGCTCCAATGGCGGCGCCATGGGCTTCTGGAGCTTCTGCATCAAGTTCATCTGCCCGGTCGTGATGTTCTTCATCGTGCTGGTGCAGGTCAGCGACTTCTTCGGTCTCGGCTGGTTCTAATTTCCGCCGAACCCCGCGCGCAGGGCCGGGAATACTTCCGGCCCGCGCATCCAAATCAGGAATTCGGGCGATTCATTCCCCATTTCCATTTTCCCAATGCAAACACGGCTGTAACCGCCAGCCGTGTTTGCTCTTTTTTTGCCCTGCTTCTGGTACCTTTTGGAAGGAACTGGCAAATCGCCCTCTGAAATCACAGAAATCAATAAAAGGGAAACCGAAATCTATGAATGGTATACAATAATTCGGTACTATAGGTAAAAGGGGGCAGTATCGTGCTTTATACGGATTTCGGTGAAAACCTCAAACGGCTTCGGCAGGCCCGCGGTCTGACCCAGCAGGAACTGGGGAGCCGCGTGGGGCTGAGCAAGGCGGTCGTCAGCAAGTATGAAAACGCACTGGGCTACCCCACGCTGGACACGCTCATCACCCTGGCGGCCTATTTCGGCGTCACCACGGACTACCTTCTGGGCGTTAAGAACCAGAAGACAGCGGACGTCTCCGGTCTTACGGATACGCAGCTGAACGTGGTGCTCTCGGTGATCGATGCCTTCCGGCAGGAAAATTCCTGACTCCTTTGGAGAAACAGAAGCATACAGGAGGATTCTTCCTTGAAATTTTCTGAAATGCAATATACCCGCCCGGATCTGGAGGCGGTGAAAAGCGAAATTACCGCGCTGATCGG
Organism: uncultured Clostridia bacterium; assembly: GCA_946187475.1. Lineage (GTDB taxonomy): Bacteria > Bacillota > Clostridia > Oscillospirales > Oscillospiraceae > CAG-103. The sequence goes on from CAMHRJ010000002.1 coordinate 1,174, forward strand.
CGCATTGAATGGAGCGGAGGACTATGCTGCCGCCCGGGAGGCGTTTCTCGCCATGGACAAGCTCAACCGCCGGGTACAGACCCAGATCACGCTGGTGAGCATCCGCCACAGCATCGACACCCGGGACGAATTCTACGACGCCGAGCAGACCTACTGGAACGGCAAGCTCCCCGAGCTGGAGGAGTATACCCAGCAGTGGACGGACGCCCTGCTGAAAACGCCCTTCCGCAAGGAGTTTGCTGCGGAATACGGCGAGATCATTTTCACCAACGCCGAGATTCAGCGCAAGACTTTTTCCCCGGAGATTATCCCCCAGCTGCAGCAGGAGAACGACCTGGTGCAGGCCTATGAAAAGCTCCTGGCCAGCGCCCAGATCCCTTTCCGCGGCGGGGTCTACACCCTCAGCCAGATCGCACCTTATAAAAATGACGCCGACGACGAAGTGCGTCTCGCCGCATGGAAGGCCGAGGGACAGTGGTATAAAGACAATCAGGCCGAGCTGGACCGCATTTATGACGAGCTGGTGCACGTCCGCCACGAGATGGGCGTGAAACTGGGCTACGGCGGCTATACCCAGCTGGGCTATTACCGCATGGAGCGCAACTGCTACACCAAGGAGGACGTGGAAGCCTTCCGCAAGCTGGTGGTGGAGTATCTGGTGCCCGTGGCGGACCAGGTGTTCCGGGACCAGGCCAAGCGTCTGGGCAAGGAATATCCCATGAGCTTTGCCGACAATGCCCTGCGTTTCCGCTCCGGCAACCCGAAGCCCCAGGGCTCCGCCGACGACATCCTCGCCGCCGGACGGAAGTTCTATGACGAGCTGAGCCCCGAGACCGGCGAATTCTTCCGCACCATGCTGGACAACGAGCTCATGGACGTGCTCTCCACCGAGGGCAAGCAGGGCGGCGGCTACTGCACCAGCCTCTATGACTACGACGTCCCCTTCATTTTTGCCAACTTCAACGGCACCGCCGATGACGTGGAGACCGTGACCCACGAGGCCGGCCACGGCTTCGCCGACTGGTTCAACCGGCACCGGGTGCCTGCGGAGACCATCTGGCCCAGCCTGGAGGGCTGTGAGGTCCACTCCATGAGCATGGAGTTCTTTGCATGGCCCTGGGCGGAGCATTTCTTCGGCCCGGATACCCGGAAGTTCCTCTATAACCACCTGGCCGGGTCCCTGACCTTCATTCCCTACGGCACCATGGTGGACCACTTCCAGCACATCGTCTTTGAGCGCCCGGACATGACGCCCCGGGAGCGCCACGACGTCTGGAAGGAGCTGCTGGGCATCTATATGCCCTGGCAGAAGCTGGACGGGGACATCCCGTTTTACAGCGAGGGCGAGGGCTGGCAGCGCCAGCACCATATCTATTCCTTCCCGTTCTATTATATTGATTACTGCCTGGCGCAGACCGTGGCCCTCAGCTTCTGGGCCCGGATCCAGAAGGATCCCAAGGATGCATGGGCGCACTATATGGCCTATACCCGGCAGGGCGGCAGCGTGACCTTCACGGAGCTGCTGAAGAATGCCGGACTGGACAGTCCCTTCGAGCCTGCCTGCCTGCGGGAGGTCTGCTCCGCCGCTGCCAAGTGGCTGGCGGAATACGATCTCACCGGGATCGAATAAATGTCCCGGGAGCAGCGACAGCGGCATAAGGCCCACCTGGACCAGCACATCCGGGACGCCAGCGGGGAATACCACTACGTCGGCGACTGGTACGCCCTGCAGGGCGGGGGAAAGGCCCTCATCCCCTTCGGGGTCTGGAGCCTGCTCACCGCCGGGTATCTCATTGCGGTGGGGTGTCTGCGCTTTCCGGGGCTGATGAACACCTGGTATGTGATCTTGCCCTATCTGTTCACGGTCTGTCTGCTCTTTGCCCTGTTCTGGCAGGGCGGGAAGCTCCTTCTCTCCCGGGGCAGGGTCAAGGCCTTCGTCTGGGAGAACGTGAAGGACAACATTTTGCCGATCACCCGCGCCCTGGCGGCCTTCGCCGTCCTCACGGCGCTCCTGGGCGGGCTCTATCTGCTCAAACAGGGCATGACCGTCTCGGCGGGCGATCTGGTCTATTTCTTCCTTCTGCTGCTGACGGCAGACGCCGCATGGATGGCGGGCAGCGCCTTTCGGAAGCAGAACTGGGAACTGACATGATTTCTCTGGCGTTTGCCATGGAAATAAAAAGAAAATGAGCCTCTGCAGGCCTCGGTGGTAATGGCCCTGCCGGACTCGAAAAAATCTCTAAGGAGGACAACGCAAGTGAAAAGAACCATCGCATTGATGCTGGCTCTCGTGCTCTGCCTGGCCCTGTTTGCGGGCTGCGGCACCAAGCAGGCTGCCAGCGGCAGCGAGGAACCGGCTGCCAGCGGCGAGAAGCCCCTGGTGGTTGGCTACTCCAACTTCTCCAGTAAGTTCTCTCCCTTCTTCTCGGAGACTGCTTACGACCAGGACGTCTGGGTTATGACCAGCGCCAACCTGCTCGACGTTGACCGTCAGGGCGCCATTGTCGAGAAGGGCAAGACCGGTGAGACCCGCCCCTACAACGGCACGGACTACACCTATCAGGGTCTGGCTGATCTGACCATCACCGAGAATTCCGACGGCACCATCGCCTATGATTTCGATCTGCGCGATGACGTGGTCTTCTCCGACGGCGAGAAGCTCACCGCGGACGACGTCATTTTCTCCATGTACGTTCTGTCCGACCCCACCTATGACGGCAACAGCACCTTCTTCGCGCTGCCCATCGCCGGCATGGAAGAGTACCGCTCCGGCATGGCTCCTCTCTACAGCCTGCTGGTGGAGGCCGGTGAGGACAACACCGACTTCTCCTTCTGGACCGAGGAGCAGCAGACTGCTTTCTGGAAGTCCCTCAACGAGGCCGGCCCTGCCTTCGCGCAGAGCATCGTTGACTTCTGCATTGCCAACGAGTACAACAAGCCTGAGGACTCCGTGGCTGCCTGCGCTGCCAACTGGGGCTATGAGCTGAAAGAGGACGCCACCGCTGCCGATTTCTGGGCTGCGATGATGGAAGAGTACGGCAACGACATCCCCACCCTGGTTTCCACCGAGGTTGCTGACGTTGACTTCTCCGAGCTGTTCCCCGACTTCGCCGACTACACCAAGGGCGTGAAGACCGGCGACAGCGCCGACACCATCACCGGCATCGAGAAGACCGGCGATTACTCTGTCCGCGTGACCCTCACCAAGGCGGATGCTCCTGCCATCTATCAGCTGGGCATCGCCGTGGCTCCGATGCACTACTATGGCGACGCGAGCCTGTATGACTATGACAACAACCAGTTCGGCTTCACCAAGGGCGACCTTTCCATCGTGAAGGCCAAGACCACCGAGCCCATGGGCGCCGGCCCCTACAAGTTCCTGAAGTTCGAAAACGGCGTCGTTTACTTCGAGGCCAACGAGAACTACTACAAGGGCGCTCCCAAGACCAAGCTCGTCCAGTTCCTGGAGAGCAGCGACAAGGATAAGCTCAATGGCGTCACCACCGGCACCATCGACATCACCGATCCCAGCTACTCCAAGGACACCGTGGACGCCATCAAGGCTGCCAACGGCAACGATGACGTGAACGGCGACGTGATCACCACCAACACCGTCGATAACCTGGGCTACGGCTACCTGGGCATCAGCGCCAAGGCTGTGAACGTGGGCGGCGATATCGCTTCCGACGCTTCCAAGAACCTGCGCAAGGCCTTTGCCACCGTGTTCTCGAACTTCCGTGACGTGACCGTCGACTCCTACTACGGCGCCGGCGTTGCCTCCGTCATCAACTACCCCATCTCCAACACCTCCTGGGCCGCTCCCCAGGCCACCGATGCTGACTACGCCATCGCCTTCTCGAAGGACGTTGCCGGCAACGACATCTACACCTCCGACATGGACGACGCCGCCCGCGAGGAGGCCTGCCTGAAGGCCGCCCTGGGTTACTTCGAGGCTGCCGGCTACACCGTCGCTGACGGCAAGCTGACCGCGGCTCCCGATGGCGCCAAGATGAGCTACGAAGTCTGGATCCCCGCCGACGGCGCTGGCGATCACCCCTCCTTCATGATGCTGAACCTGGCCAAGGACGCCCTGGCCAAGATCGGCATGGAGCTGGTCGTGAAAGACCTTGCCAACTCCGCTGACCTCTGGACCGGCATCGAGGCCGACCAGGTCCCGATGTGGTGCGCCGCCTGGGGTGCCACTCCCGATCCGGATATGTATCAGGTCTACTACTCCGGCAGCCAGGGCGGTGAGCCCGGTGGCTCCAACTACATGTATGATATCGCTGACCCCGAGCTGGATCAGCTCATCATGGAAGCCCGCCAGAGCATGGACCAGTCCTTCCGCAAGCAGATGTACAAGAGCTGCCTGGACATCATCGTTGACTGGGCGGTTGAGGTGCCTGTCTACCAGCGTCAGAATGCGATCATCTTCTCTACCGAGCGCGTGAACATCGACACTGTGACCCCCGACATCACCACCTACTACCCCTGGCTGGCTGAGATCGAGAACATCGAGCTCAACTAACGCAAAACCAAGCATTGACCCCGATTGGGAGGGGAGCAATCCCCTCCCAATTTTATCCCCGCATTTCCCGTCTCAGTGCTGAATCTCCCGCCGTGACCCCACGGCCGGGGCTTGAGCATTGAGATTTGAAAGAGAGAATACTACCAAGAGGTGATGTGAACGTGTGGAAATTTATCGTCAAGCGCGTGCTGCTGAGCATTGTGATTCTGTTCTTCGTGGCATTTATCATCTATGTGCTCATGCGCTGCCTTCCCACCAGCTACATTGAGAACATGGCGCGGCAGAAGTCCATGCAGCCTGGTTCCAAGAGCTTTGAAGAGTGGATGGCGCAGCTGGCCGGCGCTTATAATCTGGACAAGGGCATCGTCCCCGGCTTCTTCGGCTGGCTGGGCAGCATGCTCCGGGGCGACTTCGGCGACAGCTGGAAGTGGACCATCCCCGTGGTGGATGAGTTCAACAAGACCGTGTGGCTGAGCTTCGTCATGGGCGCCATCAGCTTCTTCTTTGAGCTGATCATCGCCATCCCCCTGGGCGTCATCGCCGCCACCAAGCAGTACTCCAAGACGGACTATACCATCTCCGTCATCGCTCTGGCCGGCATCTCGCTGCCGACGTTCTTCTTTGCGTCGCTGCTGAAACTGGTCTTTTCCGTGAAGCTGGGATGGTTCGACCTCTACGGTCTCGTGGGACGTAACTACAACCAGCTCAATGCCTGGGGCCAGTTCCTGGACAAGGCCCACCATCTGGTCCTGCCCATCATCGTGCTGGTGGTGGTGAGCATGGGCTCCCTCATGCGTTACACCCGCACCAACATGCTGGAGGTCCTCAACGCCGACTACATCCGCACCGCCCGGGCCAAGGGCCTCTCGGAGCGCAAGGTCATCTATAAGCATGCCTTCCGCAACACCCTGATCCCCATCGTGACCATCGTGGGCGGCTCCCTGCCGGGCCTGTTTGCCGGCGCCCTCATCACGGAGACCCTGTTCTCCATTCCGGGCATCGGCTTTGCCTCCTACCAGTCCATGGTGGCGGGCGACATCCCGTTTTCCATGTTCTATCTGATGTTCATGGCGGTGCTGACATTGCTCGGCAACCTGCTGGCGGACATCCTGTACGCGGTGGTCGACCCCCGCGTGCGCATCTCGTAAGAAAGGAGTGGTATGAATTATGAGCGATAACAAAGACGTGAAATATGAATCCACTCCGGTCTATCCCCACTCCGTTCCGCAGTCTGCGGCCCGCCGCCACGCGGAAAAGATCACGGAGGACGCAGTGAAAAACAGCAGCGCCTCCGCGCCCAATGGGGATGATTCCAACGAGCAGTACTCCCTGAACGATGACCGCCGCGTGCAGGTGCTCTCTCCCGGCATGCTGGTGGCAAAGCGCTTTTTCCGCAACCGTCTGGCCGTCACGGGCATGGTCATTCTGCTGGCCATGTTCCTGTTTTCCTTCGTGGGCGGCCTGGTGAGTCCCTATAAGCAGGACCAGAAGTTCTACCGCATCGACCAGCAGGTGAAGGAATACGCCGCTGTCATCCACAACGAGGAGCTGGTCTATACCGTGGCCGACGCCGACCTCTTCAAGGGCCCGGTGCAGGCCCAGACCCTGCTGAACATCATGCGCGGCAACGAGAGCTTTGAGTATAACGGAAGCACCTATGATCTGGAGAAGATCAACGACAAGCTCTATATCGTCTCCGTGGGCGGCAAGGTCGTCGGCATGGCGAATCAGGAGACCGTCAGCGCCTCCGAGGCCGGCGGCACCTTCTCCTTCGACTTTACCAGAGCGGCGCTGCTGGCCCACGCCAACGAGGAGGACTCCTTCGAGGCCGACGGCAAGACCTACACCCTGGACGAGGACGGCGTGATCTATCAGGGCGGCAGCGAGATCGCCTACGTCAGCGAATACATCATCCGCCCGGTCATGGGCGACGTGTTCCTGACCCGCGACTTCAAGACCCAGCTCATCGACGCCGTGGAAGCCAAAGATTCGGAGTTCACCTTCACGGACACCGACGGTGAAACCTACGAATACCTTCTTAGCTATGACGCAGCCAAAAAGACCTGGAACGTCAATCAGGAAAAGGACACCCGCGTGTTCGACGCCTATTCCGCGCCCTCCAAGGAGCACTGGCTGGGCACCGACCGCAACGGCATGGACATGCTCACCCGTCTGATGTACGGCGGCCGTGTCTCCCTGATCATCGGCTTTATCGTCGTCATCATCGAGACCGTCCTGGGCGTCATCCTGGGCGGCATCTCCGGCTACTTCGGCGGCTGGGTGGACAACCTCATCATGCGTATTGTGGATATCCTCTACTGCATCCCCTCCATGCCCATCATCATTATCCTGGGCGCGGCCATGGATGCGGCCAACGTGGACCCCTCCATCCGAATGCTGTACCTGATGCTGATCCTGGGCGTCCTGGGCTGGCCCAGCATCGCCCGTCTGGTCCGCGGCCAGATCCTCTCCCTGCGTGAGCAGGAGTTCATGACCGCCACCGAGGCCACCGGCATCAGCATCTCGAAGCGCATCTTCAAGCACCTGATCCCCAACGTCATCCCCCAGCTGATCGTGGTCATGACCATGGGTCTGGGCAGCGTCATCATCACCGAGGCGACGCTCTCCTTCCTGGGTCTCGGCGTGCGCTTCCCCTTTGCCTCCTGGGGCAACATCATCAGCGACGTCAACGATACCTTCGTTCTGACGAACTACTGGTTCATCTGGATCCCGGCCGGCGTGCTGCTGCTGGCCACGGTGCTGGCCTTCAACATCGTGGGCGACGGTCTGCGCGACGCCTTCGACCCGAAGATGAAGCGTTAAAGGAGGGGGAAGTATGGCGAAAACGAAAAACGACGGCTATCTGTCCGCCAAAGAATCCCGTCGGATCAGCCGGGAAAACCGGAAGATCACGAAGGAATACGAAAAGCGCTATAAGCGCAAGAACGTGCCGGAGTCTGAGTATCTCACCCAGATGCACGACTCCGCCAACGCGCTGGAAATCGAAAACCTGCACACCTACTTCTTCACCGACATCGGCACCAGCAAGGCTGTGGACGGCGTGAGCTTCGAAGTGCCCCAGGGTAAGACCGTGGGCGTGGTGGGCGAGTCCGGCTGCGGCAAGAGTGTCACCAGCCTCTCCATCATGCAGCTGCTCCAGCGGCCTGTGGGCCAGATCGTGGAGGGCGAGATTCGCCTGAATCTGGGCGACAAGGCTTACGACATCACCAAAACGCCCCTGTCGGTCATGCAGACCCTGCGCGGCAACTTCATGTCCATGATCTTTCAGGAGCCCATGACCAGCCTCAATCCGGTCTTCCGCATCGGCGACCAGATCGAGGAGGTCCTCCAGCTCCACCGCGCCGGCAGCGAGGCGGAGGTCAAGGAGCGCACCATCGAGCTGCTGCAGATGGTGGGCATCGCCAACGCCGAGGGCGTCTATAAGATGTTCCCCCACGAGCTCTCCGGCGGTATGCGCCAGCGTGTCATGATCGCTATGGCTCTGGCCTGCGACCCGAAGCTGATCATCGCCGACGAGCCCACCACGGCTCTGGACGTGACCATCCAGGCCCAGATTCTGGACCTGCTGCGGAACCTGAAGGACCGCATCAATTCCTCCATCATGCTCATCACCCACGACCTGGGCGTCATCGCCGAGATGGCGGACTACGTGGTGGTCATGTATGCCGGCCGCGTGGTGGAGAAGGGCACAGCCCGGGAGATCTTCGAGCATCCGTCCCACCCCTATACCATCGGCCTCATGGCCTCCAAGCCCGTGGTGGGCAAGCGGGTGGAGAAGCTCTACTCCATTCCCGGCAAGGTGCCGAACCCCATCAACATGCCGGACTACTGCTATTTCAAAGATCGCTGCGAAATGTGCGTCGAGGCCTGCAGCGGGGACTATCCCTGCGAGATCTCCCTCTCGGAGACCCACAAGGTCAGCTGCTGGCGCTACGCGGACGGAAAGGGGCGTGACGACTGATGGCGAAGAAAATCGAAGATACCTTCACCCCCGTGGAGTATGACCCCCAGTACATCCTGCAGGTGAACCAGCTGAAGAAGTATTTCCCCATCAAGGGCGGATTCTTCGGCCAGGTCACCGGCCAGGTCAAGGCCGTGGACGGCGTCACCTTCAACCTGAAGCGCGGCACCACCATGGGCCTCGTGGGCGAATCCGGCTGCGGCAAAACCACCACCGGACGCACCATTCTCCGCCTCTCCGGCGAGAAGACCGGCGGCCAGGTGCTCTTTGAGGGCAAGGAGGTCTATGACCTGACCCGCAGCGAGATGCACGACATGCGTCCGAAGATGCAGATCATCTTCCAGGATCCCTTCTCCTCTCTGAGTCCCCGCATGCCCGTGGGCGAGATCATCGGCGAGGCCGTGCGCGAGCACAACCTGGTGCCGAAAGAGGAGTATAACGACTACATCGACCGCATCATGGACAGCTGCGGCCTGCAGCCCTTCCACAAGGACCGCTATCCCCACGAGTTCTCCGGCGGCCAGCGCCAGCGTATCTGCATCGCCAGAGCTCTGGCCCTGAATCCCAGCTTCGTGGTCTGCGACGAGCCGGTCTCTGCTCTGGACGTCTCCATCCAGGCCCAGATCATCAACCTGCTGAACGATCTGCAGGAGCAGTTCAAGCTGACCTATCTCTTCATCTCCCATGACCTGTCCGTGGTGGAACACATCTCCGATACCGTGGGCGTCATGTACCTGGGCAAGCTGGTGGAATACGGCGCCACCGAGGACATTTTTGCCCATCCGCTGCATCCCTACACCGAGGCCCTGTTCTCCGCCATTCCGATCCCGGACCCTACGGCGAAGATGGAGCGCATCGTGCTGGAGGGCTCCATCCCGTCTCCGGCGAACCCGCCCAAGGGCTGCCCCTTCCACACCCGCTGCGCCCGCTGCATGGCCCAGTGCAAGGAGGTCACCCCGGAGCAGAAGGAGATCGAACCCGGACATTATGTTGTTTGTCATCTGTACGATTGAGGTTTGAGCTATGCGCAAGAAAACCTATGACGATGACGACGGCCGGGTGGTGGCCGACATGAGCGGCGTGGAGCACCAGCCCCTGCTGATTCCCCGCTTCCGCCGGAAGGACGAAACTGAAGCATCGCCCGAGCAGCAGCCCATGAGCCGGGAGGACCGGAACGTGATCCTCCGGGGCGCCATCGGCGCGTCGCTGCTGATCGGCGGGGTCTTCATCGCCGCCGGCGCGCTGGTCATCTGGATTATGACCATGGTGCTTTGATGGCAGCCTCTATTACAATTTGAAAAAACAAGACCGCGCATTGCGCGGTCTTGTTTGTCATTTTTCGGGCTGACGCCTTCCAACGGCGTCGGCCCGAAGCTGTTTCTGGAGCAAAACAGGCTCTGCCTCCAGATATTTCGCAACTGCCTGGCGCATGCCGATGCGCTGCATGACATAGGGAATTTGCAGGATAACGGCACCCGGACTGCTGTTGAGTTCGATGATGACCGGACCGCTTTCTGTGATTGCTACGTCCCAACCCAGCAGCGCCTCAAAATCAGAGCCTGCCTTTTTGATCATTTCCTTCATCTCTTCAAAAAACGGGATATGAAACCCTTTGATGGGATATCCTGTGTCCGGATGGCGCACAAAAACATGGTTGGAAAAATCCTGCCCGTCCGTTTTTACCATCCCGGTTTCCAAATCAATGTCCGCAATGATACCGCCGTTGTGAAGATTGTCAACATATTTTTCACCGCTTGCCATCCGAAATCCAGCGTAAAGAAAATGGACTTGGTTTTTTTCAATCCCTTTGAAATTCTTTTTTGTCATCACGGTAACGACGCGGATTGTGTTCACCGCCTGGAGAGAATAGTGTGACATTTCTTTATGCTGATGAAGGAATTCCTCAATGAGTCCGGGGGCTGATGACGCCAGCTCGTGATACACAGACTCCAGCGTGTCCAGCGTATAGTCGTAGACTTTCACACCTTTCCCGCCGGTGCCTGTGAGTGGTTTGTAGACGATTTTGTTTTTCAGGCCAAATGTCTGAATAAAGGAGGCGAGATTCAGCCCGCTTGTCGGCAAAAAAGCGCGCCCAAGATAAGGAGCCAACAGCTTGCAGCACGCAACCTTATCCCGAAATACGCGCAAGTCCTGGTTTTTTCCCTTGAACTTCCGACGCAGCATGGTCGACATGCCCTGGGTGAAGAACGTTTTCTGGGTTTCTTCATCCAATTCCCAAAAACGATAAACCGCATAATTCTCTTTGGAAGCGAGTGCTGCGCTCTTCGCACGCTCCATTTTCTCGATCACTTCCTCGCGGCTCCATCCCGTCTGCTCACAGACCATTCGAATGTATCGCTCTTCCTTTTTCTGGATGCGCTTCAGGCGCTCCTGTTTTTCTTCTTCTGTCACAAAGATTCGCTCCCTTCTATCCTGCATACGTTGTGCAGAGTTCTGGCCTATTTATACACTATACTCAATATTTTGAGCATAGTCAAGAGATTAAGAATGCTACAATGAAAATGGTGGTGTGACATGATCTCCTATGCGCCGTTTTATCAAACGCTCATGCGTAAAAATATCACAGAGTATCAGCTGATCTACAAAGAGGGCATTTCTGCCAACACGCTGTATCGGATGAAGCAAGGCTTGCCGATTACGACGAAAACGCTGGACACACTGTGCTTTATCCTCGACTGCGAGGTTTCGGAGGTTTTGTATCACGACAAAAGCAAGTGATGCTCCTGGGCTGCTGCATGTCGCGGAATGCTTTCAGCAGCCGGAGCTCCAACACAGTTTGAAAGAAAATGGAGACTCTTGACATGGTGGATAAAGTGACAGAAAATACGCCGGCCAAGCCCTACGGTCTGAAGATCTCGGAGATCTCCCGGGAGGGCATCGTGTTCTATTGGAAGAAGCTTCCCAATGTCAGCGGATATGAGATCTATCGCAGCTACAGCAGCGACGGTCCCTTTGATCTGATTCGGAACGCGAAGCTTTGGAACATCGGCACCCATCTGGACAGCAGTTTCGACCGCAGCAAAAAAACGGTGTTCTACACCCTGCGCAGCTACTGCGAGGACCAGAAGGGGGCGCGGGTCTACAGCGAGATCGTTGAGCCCGTGGAGGCAAAGTACGTGGAGACCCTCTGCATCGACCGGGCGGAGACCTATCTCTATGACGGCACGACCCGCCAGCTCAAAGCCCTCTTTGGCTGGGGCGAGCCGGAGGACGGTACTTGGTCCAGCACGGATGAATCCGTTGCTGTGGTCGATCAAAAGGGCGTCATTACCGGCGTTTCCACCGGAAGCTGTGAAATTCGCTATACCAGAGCCGGCACCGGCGATCAGGCTTCCAGCCGCGTGGTGGTCAACCGCCAGGCGGAGGAGATGCTGCACCAGTATCCGGTGCGCTTCCGCCTGGACGAGACCACCGGCAACTGGACGAATCCGGACGCCATGCAGACCGACAGCGCCGTCATCATGATGGTGGGCGATCTCATGTGCGGCAAAGCCCAGATGAACAAGCAGCAAACGCCGGAGCACGGCTGGGACTTCACGGACAGCTTTGCATTCGTCCGGGAGATCACCAAAGACTCGGATTTCGCCGTGGGCAACCTGGAGACGCTGCTGGCGCCGGGCTGGCCCTATATGACCGACGAGACCTATATCAACAACTACAACAACTGCAACGCCACGCCCCGCTACCTGGAGGCCGTGCGCTACGGCGGCTTTGACGCGGTGATGATGGCCAACAACCACAACTGCGACGGCGGTGTGCGCGCGCTGATGGAGACCATCCAGCAGACCGACCGCTATGCCTTTGCCCGCACCGGCGTTTTCCAGACGCCGGAGGAGGAGCGGTTTTTCATCGCGGACATCAACGGGATTCGCGTCGGCTTCCTGGCGTATATGACCAAGGCCACCGGGTTCAACAAAAAGGACCGGGAACTGACTGCCGAGGAGAAAGCCGTCCATCTGAACATCTTCTCTCCGAAGCGGGCCAAAGCGGACATCGACGCCTGCCGAGCCCGCGGTGCGGAGTATGTGATCGTCTATATGCACTGGGGCCTGAAGAACTTCCGCAAGCCCAGTGAGGCGCAGCTGGAGGACGCCCAGAGCGCGGCGGACGCCGGAGCGGATTACATCGTCGGCGCCAACCCCCATCTGACCCAGGTCTATGATGTGCTGACCTCCGCGGACGGCAGGGAAGTGCCCTGCTTCTATTCCACCGGCAATTTCCAGTCCATCATGAACCAGGTCCCGGGCAACCGCGATTCTGTGATGGTCCGCATCCGACTGAGCCGGGACGCGTCCGGACACGTGGTGCTGGCCGAAAACCATTACATTCCCTTCCATGCCTATCGTTCGGTGCTGGATTCGAACTGGGCTCCCGTGGCGCTGTCTGAGGAACTGAACCGCGGCGTGCCCAAGGTGAAGCGGAAGCGGTTTTATGAATATCTCGTGGAGACCATCGGACCCAAGATCGATGTGTTCCGCTGAAAGCGACAGACCCCCGCGCTCTGGTGAGCGCGGGGGTCTGTGATATGTTGCAGGATGCTAACTTCAGATACTCGATTATCCCGCGATACCACAACTGCGAAAACGGAAGTATGAGCACGGGAAAAGTGGACAAAAACCATTGGATGTAAGGGAATGATGTCGATGTGCAAAGTGCTGAATTATGGTTCGAATTTTGTATGAAAAAAGCGCTCTAATCCTTGATTTTGGCGCATTTTCAGTGGGCGAAATCCACAAAGAAATTTAACAAGAAATTTTAATATCTTAAAAATATGTAAAACAAATTGACGGCTCCGAAAGGCCATGATAAAATTTTATCATCTCGTTTAGTGTTTTTAAATATGGAAAGGAGATCTGATATGCGCAAAAAACTAATTAGCCTTCTGCTGGTACTCGCCATGGTTTGCTCCCTGGCTCCCATGGCCGTCTTCGCAGCAGACACCGACGCCGCGCCCGTCGGCGACGCCAGCGTTGCAGTTCCCGTTTACGGCAAGTTCATTGCCGACATCATCAACGACCCCACCCTGGACCTTCAAAAGCTTGCTCAGAAGCTGAAGACCGCTGCCCAGGATATGATTGCCGGCGCCAAGGTCCCGGATGTGGACATGGTGCTCGTCAGCGCGGACGGCTATGAGTATCCTCTGGTGAACAACGGCGCTTCTGACGCCAACTTCCTGACGTCCCTGAGCCTGGAGGCCACCGGCATGGCGAGCCTGGGCGCGGACGGCTTCAAGAAGCTGCAGGACCTGGTGGGCAAGGCCATCCAGGCCATGCCCGGCATGGACACCCTGGACACCCTGAACCAGTTCTACAAGGTCTACGGCGCGGAGAACGTGCCCGCCGGCACCTACACCCTGAAGGTGAAGGCCATCCACACCGATGGCTACACCCTCATCCAGCCCGAGAGCGGCAGCGTTGAGGTCCAGGTGGTCGACGGCCGCATGAACTATGTGGGCTACAAGAAGGTCCTGGCCGAGGTCGACACCGCTGCCAAGCTGAAGGAAAGCCTCTATGCCGTCGCGGACAAGCTGCCCGTCGGCGCTAACCTGGCCAAGGCTGCCATCGACAAGATGATGGCGGCTCCGGACAAGGCTGCTGAGCTGGTTGGCAACGTTCCCGGCTTCTCCGACCTTCTGGACAAGATGATCCCCGGCTGGGCGGACCTGCTGAAGCTGCCCGTCGTCACCGTGAGCCTGCCCGGCGTGTTCCTCACCACCGTGGACCCCGGCTTCAGCTTCACCTCCGCTGACTTTGGCGGCAACCCGCTGCCCGGCTGCGAGTTCGTGATGGTCAACCGTGAGGAGACTGAGAAGATCGTCAAGGCCGCCATCGCCCTGGGTCAGGAGACCTTCCAGAACGCCATGAGCCTGATCGGCACCGAGGGCTTTACCTGGGACGAGCTGAACTTCCTCAAGGCCGACCTCGTCTCCATGGACGAGGAGGCCCAGCAGATCACCTTCAATCCCGACCAGGCGCTGAAGCTCCTGCAGACCTATTGGGCGCTGTTTGAGGCTTCCGCCAGCGAACCCTTCAACAAGTTCATGAGCGCGGAGACGGACCTCCGTCTGCCCGCTATTCTGAAGGCCACTGCCGACGAGAACGGCATCGTCACCTTCAACGAGGACAGCAACATCACCCTGACCTGGTCCGTGGAGATCCTCATCAAGATGGGCCGCCTCACCGCTCAGATCATCGAGGACGCTGAGATTCCAGAGGGCATGTTCGAGAATGAGAGCCTCCAGTCCATGGTGGAGCTGATTCTCAAGGTCTCCAAGGTCGCCGCCAAATACGGCGAGAAGTTCATCGACGAGTCCGGCCAGGTGGTCACCACCCTGCTGAACGACTGGGTCTACTACCTGCTGATGAACGACGATCTGGCTTCCGCCGGTCGTGACATCCTGGAGCGCTTCGGCATGATGGACGACGACACCCTGTCCCTGCTGGACCTCCTGCCCACCCACGCCATCCTCACCGCGAAGATGCCCACCGGCCACTATGTCATGTTCGAGAGTGCCGCTCCCGAGGGCTTCATGCGCACCCCGCTGTTCTACACCATCGTGGTCACCTGGAACACCGAGTCTGAGGATCTCCGTGATTGGTGCTATGTGAACGTTGCCAACCTGGGCATCATCGGCCCCTACATTGCCGAGGAGCTTTACACCACCCTGCGTGAGACCAGCATGCTTGCCAAGGCCGACAGTCTCCTGGACCAGTTCACCGGCGGCAAGACCGGCACCCTCCTGCAGAACATCTTCACCGGCAAGGTCGCTGCCACCGGCGAGGACTTTGACCTGACGGCCCTGACCATCGCCGCCGGCGCCAACATGATCTACAACAACCTGGGCGGCAGCAAGGTCTATGAGTCTGAGGACGCCCTGATCGAGGCCCTCAACGGCTATCTCTACTCCCACGGCCGCACGGCCCAGAACATGATGATGTTCGGTTATGAGGTGGCGCTGAAGTCCAAGGCGGTCATCACCAGTGAGATCACCCCCGACTGGATGTTCTACACCTCCTCCACCAGCATCCGCACCAACATCGCCCTGAAGGCCAAGGCCATCGGCCAGAAGATCGCTGACGGCATCGACACCTCCAACGGCAGCAAGCTCCTCACCGCCACCAAGGACGTGGTCAGCAAGGTCGTTGACAGCATCGACACCTCCAACCACATCCAGCCCATCATCAACCAGGTGCAGGAGAAGGTCACCTCCACCGTCACCTCCATCGCCACCAAGACGGTGCAGAAGACGGTCTCCGTCCTGAAGGGCGCCATCGCCAGATTCTTCAAGTAAGATTTCGCGATTTCGGTGATGGACCGAAAAACAAACCAAATCCGCATCCCCCGCGCTTCGGTGCGGGGGATGTTCATTCTGGCGATTCTGCACCCAATACTGCGATAAATGTTTAGCGATTGAAATACTTGCTATTTTAGCGCGCTAGTGATAAAATGAATTGAATTATTTCCAAAACGAAAAGCAGGGCGCCCTGCTTTTGCATTTTGTGCTGCCGCACAAAATGATGAACGCGTCCTGCAGGGAAGGAACGACATGAACTCCAAGACTTTGACGTACATCCTCAAGCGGCTTGTGCTCGCAATCTTTACGGTCTGGGTCGTCATCACGGTCACGTTCTTTGTCATGCACGCGGTGCCCGGCGGCCCCTTCGTGGGCGAAAAGGCCACGACGCCGGCGGTGCAGGCGGCCATGGAGGCGAAGTACGGGCTGGACAAGCCGGTTGGTACCCAGTACATGACCTATCTGAAGGACATCGTGACCAAGTTTGACTTTGGCCCCAGTCTGAAGCAGCGCGGCCGCATGGTCACCGACATCATCGGCGACGGCATGAAGACCTCTGCCAAGCTGGGCATCATGGCGGCGGTTGCCGCGGCGGTGGTCGGCATCGTGCTGGGCGCGGTTGCTGCGCTGCGGCGCAATAAGTTCATCGACCGGATCATCATGGTCATCACCACGGCC
This sequence comes from uncultured Clostridia bacterium, assembly GCA_946187475.1. Lineage (GTDB taxonomy): Bacteria > Bacillota > Clostridia > Oscillospirales > Oscillospiraceae > CAG-103. Next base: position 17,677 of record CAMHRJ010000002.1, read on the forward strand.
TTCGTGTCCATGCCGGCGTTCATTATGGGCTCATTGTTGCTAACGCTGTTTGCCATCAAGCTGGGCTGGCTTCCGGCCAATGCCAGCGCCAAGGCCGGCGTCTCCGGCCTGATTCTGCCCGTCATCACCCTGGCGCTCTATCCCGCGGCCTATATCACCCGTCTGACCCGGTCCAGCATGCTGGACGTGCTGGGGCAGGATTATATCCGCACGGCCCGGGCCAAGGGCGTTTCCGGCGGCAAGATCATCTTCGGCCACGCGCTGAAAAACTCCCTCATCCCGGTGCTGACCTACTTCGGCCCCATGCTGGCCTACATCGTTACCGGCTCTCTGGTGGTGGAGAAAATCTTCGCCGTGCCGGGCATCGGCCGTGCCTTCGTCAACAGCATCACCGGGCGCGACTATCCGCTCATCATGGGCACGACCATCATTCTTGCCACGCTCATCGTGGTCATGAACCTGCTGACCGACATCCTCTATAAGGTTGTCGATCCGCGCATTACGCTGGAATAAGGGAGGATCGACTGTGGAAAAGAAGCTTCCGAGTCTCCAGGTCGATCTGGAGCAGTTCATCCCCGCCACCGAGGAAGAAAAAGAATACATGGTGCAGATGCGCGAGTCGTCCACCTTCTTCAAGGACGGCGTGAAGCGGCTGGTGAAAAACCGCGTCGCCTTCATCAGCTTCATCGTCATCATCGTCATCACCCTGTCCAGCATTTTCATTCCCATGTTCTGGCCCTATTCCTACGAGGCGCAGCTGGGCGTCACCCCCGGCAAGCCCGTGGACGCATCCTATAACAACCTCCATCCCTTTGAGTACGGACGCACAGAGCTCAAGCAGATGGAGGCGGGGGAGAAGATCTTCCCCCATGTCTTCGGCACCGATGACGCCGGACGCGACTACTTCATCCGCGTCCTCTACGGCACCCGTGTCAGTCTGGCCGTGGGCTTTTTCGCCAGCATCATCGTGCTGGTCATCGGCACCCTGGTGGGATCGGTGGCCGGCTACTGCGGCGGCAAGGTGGATATGATCCTCATGCGTCTGGTGGACGTGATCTATTCTCTGCCGGACATGCTTATGGTCATCCTGCTGTCCACGGTGCTGAAGGTCACCCTGGGCCCTGCCATTGACGGTACGGCCCTGGCCAGCGTTGGCTCCAACATCATCAGTTTGTTCATCGTCTTTGCGATCCTCTACTGGGTCAGCATGGCCCGTCTGATCCGCGGCCAGATTCTCTCCCTCCGGGAGCAGGAGTATGTGCTCTCGGCCCAGGCCACCGGAGCCCGGGGCGGCTGGGTGGTGCGCAAGCACCTGATCCCCAACTGCATCAGCGTCGTCATCATCTCCGCTGCCCTGCAGATCCCCAACGCCATCTTCACCGAGAGCTTTCTGAGCTTCCTGGGTCTGGGCGTCAACGCGCCCATGCCCTCTCTGGGCTCTCTGGCTTCCGACGCTCTGAACGGCCTGCAGAGCTATCCCTATCGTCTGGTCATCCCGGCCATCGTCATCTCGCTGATCGTGCTGGGCTTAAACCTCTTCGGCGACGGTCTGCGCGATGCGTTTGACCCGAAGCTGAACGGCTGAGAAGGGAGGAGAGCATATGGCACTGTTAGAAGTCAAAGACCTGCGCACTTCCTTCTTCACCGATGCGGGCGAGGTCAAGGCCGTCAACGGCATTTCCTTCCAGCTGGATCGCGGCAAGGTGCTGGGCATCGTGGGCGAATCCGGCTCCGGCAAGAGCGTCACGGCCTACAGCATCATGCAGATCCTCGCGGGCACCGGTAAGATCGTCGGCGGCAGCGTGAAGCTGGACGGTCAGGAGCTGGTGGGCGCGGGCGAAAAGGTCATGAAGACCGTCCGCGGCAACAAAATCTCCATCATCTTTCAGGACCCCATGACCAGCCTGAACCCCACCTACACCATCGGTCACCAGCTGGTGGAGGCCATTGTCCTCCACACGGACCGCGACCGGAAGCAGGCCTGGGACCGGGCGGTGGAAATGCTGCGTCTGGTGAACGTCAACGAGCCGGAAAGGCGCATGAAGCAGTACCCCTTCGAGTTTTCCGGCGGTATGCGCCAGCGCGTTATGATCGCCATGGCCCTGGCCTGCGAGCCGGACATCCTCATCGCGGATGAGCCGACCACGGCCCTGGACGTGACGATTCAGGCCCAGATTCTGGAGCTCATGCAGCAGCTGCAGAAGGAACTGGGCATGGCCATCATCATGATCACCCACGATCTGGGCGTGGTGGCCCAGCTCTGCGACGAAGTCATCGTCATGTATGCCGGCTCCATCTGCGAGCAGGGCACCGCGGACGAGATTTTCTACAATCCCAAGCACGAATACACCAAGGGACTCATGCGCTCCATCCCCACGGCAGACACTGCCGGCACCCGGCTGCAGCCCATCACCGGCACGCCCATCGACCTGCTGAACATGCCCGAGGGCTGCCCCTTCGCGCCCCGGTGCGACGCGGCCATGAAGATCTGCATCCACCAGCGGGCAGAGCGCATGGAAATCAACGCCGATCACGCTGCCGCCTGCTGGATGAACGTCAAGCAGGCCGTGGAGGACGGCAAAATCATCCCTGCGGCGAAAGAGGAAGGCGGTGATCCGGCATGAGCGAACAGGCCAAAACACCGCTCGTGGAAGTCCGCGATCTGAAGGAATACTTTAACATCAACACCGGCTGGTTCCGCACCAAGCCTCTGAAGGCTGTGGACGGCGTGAGCTTCTCCATCAACCGGGGCGAGACTCTGGGTCTGGTGGGCGAGTCCGGCTGCGGCAAGACCACCGTGGGCCGCACGCTGCTGCACCTCTATAAGCCCACCGGCGGCGAGATCTTCTATGAAGGCAAGCCCGTCAAGACCAAGGCCCAGATTCAGGAGTTCCGCAAGAAGGCCACCATGGTCTTCCAGGACCCCTATTCTTCGCTGAACCCCCGTATGACCGTGGCCGACATCATCGGCGAGCCGCTGGACGTCCACAAGCTCTATTCCTCCAGGCAGGAGCGCCAGGACCGCATCCTGGAGCTGATGGGCTACGTGGGTCTCAACAGCGAGCACGCTGCCCGCTACGCCCATGAGTTCTCCGGCGGCCAGCGCCAGCGCATCGGCATTGCCCGGGCTCTGGCGGTGAATCCGGACTTCATCGTCTGCGACGAGCCGGTCTCCGCTCTGGACGTATCCATCCAGGCCCAGGTCATCAACATGTTTGATGAGCTGCAGGAGAAGCTGGGTCTGACCTATCTCTTCATCGCCCATGACCTGCTGGTGGTGCGCCACATTTCCGACCGCATTGCCGTCATGTATCTGGGCCGCATGGTGGAGCTGGCTCCGGCAGGGGAGATCTACGATCACCCGCTGCATCCCTATTCCCAGTCTCTGCTGTCGGCGGTGCCGGTGCCGGACCCGAAGGTGGCCCGTGCCAACAAGCGCATCGTCCTCACCGGCGACATTCCCAGCCCCCTGAACGCTCCCAGCGGCTGCCCCTTCCGCACCCGCTGCCGCTATGCCACGGACGCCTGCGCCGAGAGCATGCCGGAGTTCAAGGAGGTCTCCAAAGACCATTTCGTCGCCTGCCACCGGGTGAAGGAAATCAATTAACGTAAATTACCGCTTCGGCGGATAATTTAAAAAATTTTTGTGAAAGGACGCAAAAGAATGAAGAAGAGAATCGCAGCAATCCTGTTGGTGCTGGCCATGGTTCTTGCGCTTGCCGCCTGCGGCAGCAAGCCCCAGGAAGAGGCCGCCGGCTCTGCTGAGCCCGCAGCCGCCTCCGGCAGCTCCATCTCCGTGTGCCTGGCTTCCGAGCCTGACACCATCGACCCCGCGCTGAACTCCGCTGTTGACGGCGCGACCCTGCTTGCGCACCTGTTCTCGGGCCTTGCCAAGTGGTCCCAGGACGCTGACGGCAAGCTGGTCATCGTGCCCGATGCCGCTGAGGAGCTGGTGGAGGGCGTCGTCAACGATGACGGCACCGTCACCTACACCTACACCCTGCGTGACGGTCTGGTCTGGTCCGACGGCCAGCCTGTGACCGCCGGCGACTTCGCTTTCGCCTGGCAGCGCGCCGCTTCCCCCGAGCTGGCAGCCGACTACGGCTACATGTTCGAGGTCGTTGACGGCTACGCCGACATGTGGGAGACCGACGCTGACGAGAACTTCGTCAACCCCGACGCTCAGCTGAACGTCAAGGCTGTGGACGACAAGACCCTCGAGGTCACCACCGCCTCCGCCATTCCTTACTGGAACGAGCTGCTGGCCTTCCCGACCTACTTCCCGGTCCGTGAGGACGTCGTGGCTGACGACGCCTGGGCCACCGACCCCAGCACCTATGTCTGCAACGGTCTGTACACCCTGGCCGGCTGGGACCACAACAGCCTGATCACCCTGCAGAAGAACCCCGACCACCCCGACGCCGCTGAGGTCACCATGGACACCATCGAGTGCTACCTCTCTGACGACGCCAACAACATGCTCACCAACTTCAAGAACGGCGACTGGGACTTCATCGACGACGTTCCCACCAACGAGATCGCCGCTCTGAAGACCGACTATCCCGACAACTTCCAGGTCGTCGGCCAGATCGGCACCTACTATGTCTGCTGGAACATCAATGAGGACATCCTGCCTGCGGGCAGCACTCTCACCGGCAACGAGGCCGAGGCTGCCAAGGCTGAGATCCGCAACGCCATCAGCCTGCTGTTCGACCGCAACTACATCGTGGAAGAGATCGCCCAGGGCGGTCAGGTTCCCGCTTCCTCCTTCGTCGCCATGGGCATGACCGAGCCCGACGGCTCCGAGTTCTACAAGAACGCCAACAATGGTGAGGGCGGCTACTTCAAGGTCGACGCCGACTCCCTGGAGGCCAACTTCAACTCCGCCGTCGAGACCCTGAAGAAGTACTACACCTTCGACGAGGCTTCCCAGAAGTTCACCGACTTCCCGACCTTGACCTACCTCTACAACACCTCCGACGCCCACAAGGCCATCGGTGAGTATCTGCAGAGCGCTCTGGCCGCTGTCGGCATCACCATGAACATGGAGAACCAGGAGTGGGCCACCTTCCTGAACACCCGTAAGGCCGGCGATTACTCCATCGCCCGCAACGGCTGGGTTGCTGACTACAACGACCCGATCTGCTTCCTGGATATGTGGACCTCCGGCTCCGGCAACAACGACGTTCAGTTCGGCAAGGGCGACCACGCTGCCGTCACCGGCTACAGCCTGGATCTGACCCCCTTCGGTCTGGACACCAAGGTTGAGGACGGCACCTGGGCCGAGACCTATGACGTGCTGATCTCCGCCATCAAGAGCTGCACCGATCCCGAGACCCGCTTCGCCATGATGCACGTCGCTGAGGACATGCTCATGGAGACAGGCTGCATCTGCCCGATCTACTACTACACCGACCTCTACATGATCGGCGACAACGTGGACGGCTTCTTCTCCAACCCCCTGGGCTACAAGTACTTCATGTACTGCACCAAGGGCTGAGAAACAGCTTAATCCCGGCATCTGAGATGCCAAAATGAAAATTCCCGCCATCCCATTTGGGATGGCGGGTTTCTTTTTTGTTTGGTTAATCGCGATCCAGGAACGGAACCTCGATGGGCTGGAGGGGAATGTCCGGGTCGTGGCTGGTGAAAACGCCCACGCAGCTGTCCATGGCGGACTGCGCTTTGATCCAGCGGACGCCCTTGCGCTGGAGGGTGGGGTCGAAGCCCCGGCCGGGGATGATGTCCTCCTGCCAGTTTTTCGGCAGGAAGGCTGCGTCGGAGGTCAGCAGCGCGAACTTCCGCTTGTGCTCCAGCAGTTCCCCGTTCTGCACGATGACGGAGCAGAGGCCGTCGGTGTGGCCGGGAATGTTCACGCAGAGGATCGTGTTGTCCTCCAGCAGGTCATAGGCCCAGCGATTGGTGCCCAGATCGGAGCCGCGATACCAGTAGTGTTCCATGGGGATGCCCTCGAACAGGGCCTTGGGCTGCCGCTGCTGATATACCACCCGGCAGTTCCAGAAGTATTCGTCCTCCGCTACCAGAATTCGCTTGGCCTTTTGTACATGGCGGATGCCCGCCACATGGTCCGGGTCAAAGTGGGTCAGCAGCACGATGTCCAGGTCTTCCGGCCGGATGCCCCGTTCCGCCAGCTGCTCATGGACGGCCATGCCCGCGGGGACATAGGGCTGGTAGAAGCTCGCCAGATGGGCAGGGAGGACCTGCTTCACCGCCGCCGGGTCATAGACGCCCTTGGGGCTGATCTCCCGACACCAGCCGGTGTCCACGAGGATCAGCGCGTCCGGGTGCTCGATCAGGTAGGCGAGCACCGGCAGCTTCATGCGGCGGTCGGTCTTCGCCAGCAGCTGCACAGCGGAGTTTTTCAGGCTCTTGCCGTTGCCCAGGGGCACCGTCTCCGATACCTGCATATAGCCGCAGCACAGGGGATGGATGCGGATGGATTTTCCCATGAGATCACTTCCTTGACCAGTTGGTAAATTTAATTTTAGCAGATTCCATTGCGGAAATCAAGGAAGTTGATGAAATCTGGAACACGTGTCCCAACGAAGTTTATGCGTCCAGCTCCTCCCGCAGCAGCTGGCCCAGGATTCGGATGCCCTCCACGATGCGGTCCTCCTGCATGGTGGAGAAGTTCAGCCGCAGATGGTTGCCGTGTCCGCCGTTGGGATAGAAGGGCGCGCCGGGTACATAGGCCACTTTGCGCTCCGTGGCCTTTGGCGCCAGGGCCTTGGCGTCCATGCCCTCCGGCAGCGTGACCCACAGGAAGAGCCCGCCCTCCGGATAGGTTGCGGTGACGCCGGCAGGGAAGTACTTCTGGATGGAATCGTAAAGCAGGGTGCGGCGCTTGCGGTAGAGGGCTTTCAGCGTCGCCACATGGGCGTCCAGATCGAACATGTCCATGAAATAGGACACCTGCCGCTGGGCATAGGAGGAGCACTGCAGATCCACATTCTGCTTGAGCAGATTGAGCTTTTCCAGAACCTCCGGCGCTGCCGCGATCCAGCCCACCCGCAGACCGGGCATGAGGATTTTGGAGAAGGAGCCTAGGAAGATCACATTTCCCTTCGTGTCCATGGACTTGAGCGCCGGCATGGTCTCGCCGTCGTAGCGCAGCTCGCCGTAGGGATTGTCCTCCAGCACCGGGAAGTCATAGCGGTTCACGATCTCCATGACGGCCCGGCGGCGCTCCATGGTCCAGGTGACGCCGGTGGGATTCTGAAACTCCGGGATCACATACATCATCTTCACCCGCTCCGTGGTGCGGAGGATCTCCTCCAGCGCCTCGGGGATGATGCCCTGCTCGTCGGTGGGGACCTCCACGAATCTGGGGGCGCTGAGCTGAAAGGCGTTGATGGCGCCCAGATAGGTGGGGCTTTCTACCAGCACCACGTCCTCCGGGTTCAAAAACAGCTGGCCCAGCAGACTCAGGCCCTGCTGAGAGCCGGAGGTGATGAAGACCTGCTCCGCGGTGCAGTCGGCGTGAAACACCTTCCGCATCCGCCCGGCGATCTGCTGCCGCAGGGGCAGATATCCGGCGGAGGAACCATACTGCACCGCCTGCTTGCCCTCCCGCGCCAGGATGGCGTGGTTCACCACCTCCAGCTCCTTCAGGGGAAAGAGCTCCTCGGCGGGAAAGCCGCTGGAGAAGTTGTACATCTCCGGCTTGCCGGCCAGTGCCAGCAGCTCGCCCAGGCCGGAATCCTTCAGTTGATTGCCAAGATCAGAGTAACGCATGGTTTTTAACCTTCCTTCTTTTCAGTGCGGCCGCGAAAGTCCTCCGCGACGCCGACGTAATGTCCCATCAGGCTCAGAATGTCCAGCCCGTACAGAATGTTATCAAAGCCCTCGTCCAGCCGGCGGACCATATCCTCCGTGCTGCCGACGAAGATCATGCTCATTTTTCCCTGCACTTTGCAGGCGGAGCGGATCCGCGCCACCGCGGCCCGGAAGTCCGGATGGTCAAACTGCCCCTCCAGCCCCATGGCGATGCTCAGATCGTAAGGCCCGATGAGGATGCCGTCCACCCCCGGGAGGGCGGCGATCTCCTCGATGTGCTCCAGGCAGCCCACAGTCTCGCATTGGGGAATCAGCAGCGTTTGGGCGTTGCTCTCGGCCATATAGCCGGAGAGGCCATTGGCATAGGCCGCGTCCCAGCCCCATTTCCCGTCTCGGGTCATGCAGTAGCCCCGGTTGCCGAGGGGTTGGAACTTGGCATAGGAGATCAGCGCCTCCACCTGCTCCACGCGTTCGATGCAGGGCACGATGACGCCTTTGACGCCCAGGTCCAGGGCGTGGAGCACCGCGCTGCGGCTGCCCTCAGGAACGCGGACGAAGGGCTCCAGCCCCGCGGCGTCTGCCGCAGTGACGGCGCTCTGCACGTCACTCCAGTCCATGGGGCAGTGCTCCATGTCCATCATCACGTAATCCAGCCCGGCAGCGCCCAGAGCCTCCACGGCGGCGGGACTTTTCAGGTGGGTGATGGTCCCCAGCACCGGCTGTCCTTGCCGGAGCTTTTCCAGAACCCTGTTATGCATGTGGGTGTCCTCCTGTTTGGTGATTTGACCTCAGTTTAGCAGAGAGAGATTCCGGGTGTCCAAAAGAAAACCCGCTCTGCCGACTGTAGGTTGCCGGGCATGAAAAAAAGAACGATTCCGCCCGATCAGGGCAGAATCGTTCTTCTCTTGGTACCTGCGTTACCAGTGGCCGACGATGTCCAGCATCCCGGCGATGTCCCGCTCGATGCGCTCCCGGGCCATGCCGCCGAAACCCATCCGAATGGCGTCATAGGCCGAGCGCAGCTGCTTGCCGGAGTTTTCCATGATGGGAGCCACCGCCTCCCGGGGAACCTGGGTGAACAGGAAGTGACGGTAGTGCAGGATGCGGGGGGAAATCTGGGCATAGATCTCCGCGATCACGGGGTTTTTCGCCGCGTTGATCATCTCCTGGTGGAATCGGTGGTCGCACTTTACCATGGCGTTCACGTCCCAGGCTCTGCAGGCGCGGAGATAGTCCTTCATGCTGGCCTCCATGGCGGCAAGGTCCTGGGCATTGGCCCGCTCCGCCGCCCAGAAGGCCGCCTGGCCCTCGATGGCGATGCGCGCTTCCATCAGCTCCCGGCAGTCGGTCTTGCCCATGGCGGCCACCTGAAAGGACTGGCCTCGGCTCTGGGTCACCAGACCGTCGCTCTGCAGCCGGAGCAGAGCGTTTCGCACGGGGCTGCGGCTGACGGACAGCGTTTTTGCCAATGCTGTCTCGGAGAGCTGTTCTCCCGGCGCCAGGGTGAGATCGATGATGCTCTGACAGAGGGTCTCGTAGATGGCTTCATTCAAATTATAAAACGGATGTGCCTCCGTGATGGCGTCCAGTCGCTTTTTCAGCATGGCGGATTCCTTCTTTCTTTGTTCTCTGCTTGGCACTCATTGTACCACACCGAACATGCGGCCTCAACCAAAAAATACGCACAACAGGACAAACTGTCCTGCTGTGCGGGGAATTGGAATTTCGATCAGGTTTTCCTGGAGCCGTTCTTCTTGCGGAAGAAGCCGCCCAGGATGCAGATCAGCACGGCGATAGCCGCCACGATGGCGCTGCCCACCAGGCCGGAGACGCTGGTGCCGGCGGCACTGTCGCTGTTTGCAAACCCGTAATCCGGCAGGAAGGAGGTCTTCTCCTGGATGGCTGCGGCCTTGTCGGCGGCGTCGCTCTGGACGCCGTAGTCCTCTTCGTCCAGACCCAGGTTCTGGCTGTAGCCGGCCTCGGCGTTGCCGAAGAGGGACCACTCCAGACCGTCGGGGTTGGCGCTGGCCATCAGGCTCAGCCCGCCGCCCACGATGGCGGCAACCACTGCCAGGGCGATGACCGTGGTCTTCAGGGAGCCCTGCTTCGCGTCGGCGGGGACGTTCCTGTCCCGCAGCAGCTCCGGGCGGCTCTCGTTGACGAAGAGCAGCACGGCGGTGGTGATCAGACCCTCGATCAGACCGATGGCCAAATGGATGGGCTGCATGATGCCCAGGAACACGCCGAAGGGCAGGTCCGTGATGCCGGAGAGGCTGGTCTCCACGCAGACGGAGAAGGCACCCAGCTGCAGCGTGATGACGCAGCCCAGCAGGGAAGCCAGGATGATCTTCGCCCGGGAGGCGCCCTTTTCGCCCATGCCGGAAAACAGGCTGGAGCGCATGATGGGCCGCCAGATCAGGTAATACCCGATGAAGCACCCATAAAACGCCATGTTCCAGACGTTTGCGCCCAGGGCTAAGAGTCCGCCGTCGGCAAAGAAGAGACATTGGATCGCGAGAATGACGATCATGGACAGGAAGCCCGCCTGGGGCCCCAGCAGGGCCGAGAGCAGCATGCCGCCGCACATGTGGCCGGAGGAACCGGTGCCGGGAATGGTGTAGTTGATCATCTGGCCGGCAAAGACCAGGGCCGCGGTGACGGCCATGACCGGGAGCTTCTGCTCCTCGTCGTCCTTGCGCAGCTTGTGGACGCTGACGCCGGCGGTGACGCCGGAGGCTGCGTACATGGTGGCGGCGACCGCCGGAGCCAGCAGCGCATCTGCCATATGCATGGTTCAACACTCCTTTGTTTTCTCGTGTTTGATGCCATGATACTTCATCCCAGTAAATTGCACAAGCTCCCCCGGGGGGATAAAAAATATACAAATTATTGGCATTCTATTTGTGCAGATATTCCACAAGAAAACCCAAGCATTCCGCCCGACGCTTTCCAAAGAACGGACGCCCGGGTGGAATCAAAGCCGGAATCCGTTCCTTTTCAGCGTGCTGTGCAGGTTCCGCAGGACAAACCCGATTACGCGTCCGACGCAGTCTCCAGCAGCTCCGCCGTCCGCTCCATGACCGCCTCCAGTGCGCCGTCCAGCTTGCGGGAGAGCTTCGGGAGCCTGTGGTAGGCATGGCGGTCGTCTCCGGGCTCGCTGCCTAGGGCGACGATCTCCCCGCGCTGCAAAGATTGCAGCCAGCGTTCCCGGTCGTGGTGATGCGACAGGGCGGAGAAGGTCAGCTGCCCTTTGCAGCCCATGGCAAAGAGCCGCTGCACGTCTTCCTCGTTCACGCGCTCCATGCCCGCGATGATGACGCCGCGCACCTGCTTTTGCAGCCGTTCGAGGGACGCTGCGGT
>CAMHRJ010000003.1 GCA_946187475.1 uncultured Clostridia bacterium
CTCAACGAACGATTGCAGGCCATCCAGCGGGGAGAAGAGGGCGAGCTGCTGCAGCGCATCCTGAAAACCCTGGTGCTGTACGGCGAAGCCTTCGACGCCAAGCGCATGGTGCCCGTCACCAGCAAGTACGGCCACACCGTCATCAGCTATGGTCTCAAGGCGCTGGGCGCAGTCATGGACCTCTATGATCAGATCCTGGAAGCCGGCATCCCGGAGGGGCAGAAGTTCACGGCCGACCCCAAGCCGCTGGACAAGAACGTGCCCTCCTCGCTGCTGGAGGACCTGGTGTTCAAGAAATTCATGTACACAGATCAGGAACGCTTCGAGGCGCAGCTGCGCAAGCTGGGCATCACCAGCGCCGATGACTACACCTGCGCCTGCTATCTGGACCAGGTGGGCAACATCCCGGAGCAGGGCGACGTCCTCTCCTGGGCGGAGAGCTCCGCCGTGGTCTACGCCAACTCCGTCCTGGGCGCCCGGTGCAACCGCAACTCCGGCATTCTGGAGATGATGGGCAGCATCCTGGGCTATGTGCCGGAATTCGGCCTGCTGCTGGACGAGGGCCGCAAGGCCACCTGGGTGGTAGAGGTGAAGTGCAAAAACCGCCCGGAGGCCCAGCTGCTGGGCTCGGCCATCGGCATGAAGGTCATGGAGGAGGTACCCTACGTCAAGGGCATGGAGCAGTGGCTCGGCACGGAGCTGGATGACGAAGCCAAGACCTATCTGAAGGACTTCGGCGCGGCCACGGCCTCCAACGGCGCAGTGGGTCTCTACCACATCGAGGGGCTCACGCCGGAGGCGAAGGAGCAGGGCGAGGCCCTGATCGCCGAGGGCGCCCAGGTCTACGTCATCGATGACGCGGAGCTGGAGCGGGTGAAGGCCGGCTACCCGGTTATCTGGAAAAACCCCAACGCCAAGCCTCAGCTGTGCTTCGTGGGCTGCCCGCACATGACCCTGCAGCAGCTGAAGGACTGGACAGAGGCCGTCGGCAATGCGCTTCGCAAAAACGGACGGGACAAGGTGGCGGTGCCCACGGTGTTCACCGCGCCCATCCCGGTCATCAAGGAATTCCAGAAGACCATGGACAGCGTGTATCTCAAGAAATACGGCGTGGTGCTCAGCTATATCTGCCCGCTGATGTATATGAACAACCCCCTTTGCAAGCGCAAGGCGGTCATCACATCCTCGAATAAGCTGCGCACCTACACCAGCGCCCGGTACTACACCGAGCCGGAGATTCTCACCATCATCACCGGAGGGAGGGTTTGACCATGAAACAGTTTCAGGGACGGGTGGTCGTCGCCGGAACCTGCGAGGCGGAGGCGCTGGTGAGCCACGGCGGCTTCAACACCCTGGCCAGCTACCAGTCCGCGCTGCAGTTCGGCGATAAGGACGTCAAATGCGGTGACCAGAACAACCCCGACATTTATAAAAAGCCCATGTTGGGCAAGGCCCTGTGCCTGCCCCAGACCATCGGCTCCACCACCGGCGGCATGGTGCTCTATTGCGCCGCCAGCGAGAATCTGCAGCCTGCCTGCATGCTCTTCTCCATGCACATCGACCCCCTGGCCGCCTCAGGCGCGGTGCTGGGCGCCGTGTGGACGGACGTGAAAATGCCGGTCATCGACCAGCTGGGCGAGGAATTCCTGAACTATGTCCAGACCGGGGACAAGATCACGGTCTCGGAGGACGGCCTCGTCACCGTCCACCGCTGAAATCGAAGCAAAAAGCAATAAAAAGCGCCGGAGCTTTTCAAAAAACAATACACCAGAGTTCCGGAATTGAGCAGCGGGGGAGCTCGAGGGGGCAAGGCCCACCTCGAATTCAATCCTGCAATCGCCAAAAAACTTGCTGAAAGTCAAGCACTTTCGGCAAGTTTTTCTTTTGCGAAGCAAAAACACCGGCGATTCGCGCAGCGCGTCAAAAATGCCCGGCACGGGCTTTTTTGACACGCTGAAGCGCCGAAGCGAATGCTCCGGCGCTGATTCTTTGAGGAGATTCAGAACAGCTTTTCGATTTTCTCCCGTTCCTCGTCGCTGATCTTATAGGTGTGCGTGCCGTTGATGGGGAACTGCCCGCTGCGCACCTCGTCGCAGTATTCGGTGAAGGCCCGCAGCAGCTCCTGGCCGATCTCGGCGTACTTCTTCACGAACTTCGGGGTGAAATTGTCATAGAGCCCCACCATGTCCGCGTAGATCAGCAGCTGGCCGTGGGTGTAGGGCCCGGCACCGATGCCCAGCACCGGGATGCTGAGCTTCTCCGTAATGAGCTTGCCCACGATCTCCGGGACACCCTCCACCAGCAGGGCGCAGGCCCCTGCCTCCTGAATGCGCAGCGCCTCGGCCAGCAGCTTCTCCGCCGCCTCGACGCTCTTGCCCTGGGCCTTGTAGCCGCCCATCTCGGCGGCGAACTGCGGCGTCAGACCGATGTGACCGAACACCAGCGTGCCCGTGGAGGCAATGGCGCGGATGCGCTTGCAGATCTCGGCGCCGCCGCCCTCCAGCTTGATGGCGTCGCAGCCGGCCTCCTTGATGAAGCGCCCGGCGTTGGCGATGGCAGACTCGTCGGAAATCTGGTAGGAGAGGTAGGGCATGTCGCCCACGATGAAGGTGTTGGGCGCGCCTCTGCGTACAGCGGCGCTGTGGCGGATCATATCGTCCATGGTCACGGGGATGGTGGTGTCGTATCCCAGCTCCACCATGCCCAGGGAATCGCCCACCAGAATCATGTCGATTCCGGCGCGCTCCTCATATTTGGCGGTCAGATAGTCATAGGCCGTGAGCCATGTGATGGGTTCGTGCTCACTTGCCATGCGGCGTAAATCCAGAATGCTTCGTTTCATAACAGCCTCCAATCCGCGCTGCCGCGCTGTTTGTTTGTGGAATGCGGCCCTTTCAGGTCAAGTCCAATATAGCACTGTAAACCGAAAAAGTCAAATTCATAGTAGGGTAGTAGGTGAAATGACAAAACAGAATGAATTCCATGGGATTGACGTCGAAAAAAGCGCCGGGGCAGATGCTCCGGCGCAAAGATTTGGGGTATTATTTTTTTTCGGACGCCGATTTCTGCAGCAGGAACCGCTTGCGGTATTTCAGCCGGACATAGCGCATGACCTTGCGGTAATAAAGCGGATTCATGGCGCCGCCGACGATGCCGATGATCGGGATGCCCTGGATGAATTTGGTGAAGAGCATATCCGCTGCAAGCACATCTGCGGTCTGCTTGATCTGGGCGGTCAGCTCTTCCGCCGTGGGGATATAGGGATAGGCGATCAGTGAATCGACCCAATCCGAAAAGTCGTCCCATTCCGAATCCTTCAGCATGGACCCTTCCAGCAGCGCCAAAATGAAATACCGGTCTTCGGGCTGATCGTAGGTGAAGCCGTAGCGCAGGGCAGCTTCGTAGCAGCCGCGCAGGATCATGGAGACAAAGAGCACGATGTCCGGCAGACCGATGCCCAATGAGCCGAGACCCACGCCCTCTGCGGTGCTGGCCAGGAGATTTGCCAGATGGCTCAGCTCGGCGTTGGCGTTCAGGAGCAGCTGGTCTTTCCAGCCCATCTCTAATTCCGCGGCGTCGCTGCGAATGCGGAAATCCTTCTGGATCGACGCTTTGGGAAGGCTCTTTTCGATCAGGCCGGTCCCTTTTTCAAAAATCATCTCAAAGGCTTTGAAAAAGACGGTGTTCAGATTGCGGGTCACCTTTTCCGGAACCTTCGCCTCCAGCTCCGCTTTCCATCTGGAACGGTCGCGATGTGCCTGCCGCTGCAGCCGCGCTTCCGCCTGCTCGATTTGTTTCAGTTCGTTCTCAATGCTCATAGAGACCTCCCGTGTTCGATATGGATTCCTGAACGTCTGCCCGTCACATCAGCAGCACGCCCAGCAGGACGCACCCCTGGGCAAAGGCGTTGATGCCCTGCTCGATCCAATTGCCGCGCACATCGCGGCGGTCAAACTTCCTGGCGCAGAAGATCATGGCCACGAGGCCAATCACCGCCAGAGCGAAACAGAGCACCGACGGCATCTGCACCGCTGCGTGAAGCAGGGCATGAGCCTGTGCCCGTTCTGCCGTGCAGGCGCCGACGACCATGAGCAGGAAGCCCGCCGGCATCAGAACCCGCAGCTGTGCGCCCAGCAGCGCCACGTCCATGCCCTTCAGCGCCAGCAGCAGCTTCCAGAGCACCTTTCCCGCGCCGGCCAGAAAGCAGATGATTGCCCCGATGAAAAACACCGCGCTGTGGAGCTTCAGCCCCAGCACCACCGCCGCGGCGGCAAAAAACAGCACCGGCAGGGCGTCCACCAACGCCAGCTGCACCGTGAATTGATCTTTTTCCATGGCTCTTTGTCCCTTTCCCTTTGCTTTAATCAGTATACCTATGTAATCATTTCCGCTGGGCGGAAATATGCGGTAAAAACCGCATATTTGGCATGTTTGCACGCCAAATGATTACAACGGTGCAATTTGATCATCTGAAATAAAAGCTTTTTAGCTTTCATTTCCCAACACAAACTTCAGGTTTGTGTTGCTCATCGGACGATGAGAGGATGATCAAATTATAGCATATCGGCGGGCGCATCACAACGGAAATTCGCTCTTGCCATCTCTTCCGTATGGCGTTATACTGTGCGCTGTACTTCGACTTTGGAGGCTGTTATGGCTGCAATCCGCTCCTTCGTCCGGCGGGAGCCGGTGCTGCTGATCGCGGTGCTTGCCGCGCTGATCAGCTGCGTCTTCGTTCCGCCCGACGCTGCCTATCTGGACTATATGGATTTCCGCACTCTGGCCCTGCTGTTCTGCCTGATGACCGTGGTGGCCGGGCTGCGGCAGGCGGGGCTGTTCTCCCGTCTGGCCCACCGGCTTTGCGAGAACGAGAAAAGCGTCCGCATGATCGGTCTGGTGCTGGTGCTGCTCTGTTTTTTCAGCTCCATGCTGATCACCAACGACGTGGCCCTGCTGACCTTTGTGCCCTTCGCAGTGGTGGTGCTGGGCATGGCCGACCACAAAAAGGAGCTCATCCACATCGTGGTGCTCCAGACCGTGGCGGCCAATCTGGGCAGCATGCTCACGCCCGTGGGAAATCCCCAGAACCTCTATCTCTATTCCTGCTATAACTTGAGCTTCGGCGCCTTCCTCCACGCGACGCTGCCCTTCTGGCTGCTGTCCCTGGTGCTGGTCTCCGTGGCCTGCCTGGCCCTCTCGCCGGCGCCCCTCTCCCTGCACCTGGGTGAGGCACCGGACTTCGACGCCAGGGCCCTCAGGCTCTATCTGGCGCTGTTTCTGGTCTGCCTGCTGGTGGTGCTGCGGGTCTTGACCTGGCCGGTCATGCTGGGCGTCGTGGTGCTCCTGCTGCTGATCTTCGACCGAAAAATCCTTCTGGAAGCGGACTTCATGCTGCTTTTGACCTTCGTGGCCTTTTTCATCTTCTCCGGGAATCTGGCCCGCATTGAGGCCGTGGACGCCCTGCTCCGCCGTCTGCTGGAGGGGCGGGTCTATCTCACGTCTCTGCTGGCCAGCCAGGTCATCAGCAACGTCCCGGCGGCGCTGCTGCTCTCCGGGTTCACCCGGGACGCCCGCAGCCTCCTGCTGGGTGTGGACATCGGCGGCCTGGGCACGCCCATCGCCAGCCTTGCCAGCCTCATCAGCATGAAGCTTTACGCCCACTCCGACCACGCCCACACCGGGCGGTATCTGGCAGAATTTACGCTGGTGAATCTGGCGCTGCTGCTGTTGCTCTCGGCGGCGCAGCAGGTGCTGTGATGGTTACAAAAGCCATGCCGTGCAAAGTTGACTTTTCTTTCGTTTTGGAATAGTATTGCACTCTGGGCGGGGGATTCCTGCCGGAAAAGAAGAAAGGATGATACTGGCATGGCAGATTATATCATTGCGACCTCCTCCACGTCGGACCTTCCCCGCATGTGGCTGGACGCGCACAAGGTTCCCTTTATCTCTTACAGCTTTACCATCAACGACCAGGCGGCGGAGGACGACTGCCGGGAGGAAAGCCGGGCGGCGATCTACGCCGGCATGCGCAGGGGCGACGTGCTCAAAACCTCCATGATCAACGAATTCGCTTACGAAGAATTCTTCCGCGGCCTGCTGAAAACGGGCAAGGACGTCATCTTCCTGGATATGTCCAAGGAGATGTCCGCCTCCTACCAGAACAGCGAAAACGCCGCCGAGGCCATCCGGGCGGAGTTTCCCGACCGGCGGCTTTACGTCATGGACACCCGCTGCATCTCCGGCGGTCTGGGTACCCTGGTGGTGAACATGGTGCGGCGCATGGAGGCCGGCGCAGACTTCGATGCGGTCATCGCCTGGGGCGAAGAAAACAAACTGAAAATCGCCCACCGGTTCACGGTGGACGATCTGAACTATCTCAAGGCCGGCGGCCGTGTCTCCAACGCTTCGGCGCTGGTGGGCTCCCTGCTGAGCATCAAGCCGGTGCTGTATGTGCCGGACCGGGGCACCCTGGACGTGGTGAAGAAGGCCCGGGGCCGCAAGATGGCCCTGCACACCATCCGCGACGGCATCCTCCACGACCTGTCCAAGATGGACCCCGCGGGCACGGAATTCCACATTCTCCACGCCGACTGCCTGGCGGACGCGGAGTACATCCGGGACGAGATCCGCGCGGCCTGTCCCCAGGTGGGGGAGATCACCATCACCCAGCTGGGCGTGGTCATCGGCGCCCACTGCGGCCCGGGCCTGCTCACGGTCTTTTATCTCTGCAATGGCCGCAGCCCGGACTGAAGCATAATCAGCCAAAACTCCCGCAGCTCATGAAAGCTGCGGGAGTTCTGCTCGTTTTGGATGGGCAGTGGGCTGCAAGCCTCATTGCGCGCCGGTCTTACGGAGCTTTTTCTGGAGCCAGTCCTTCCCGTCCACGAAGCGGGAGACCACGTAGCAGGCCACATAGTCGCCGGCGGCGTTGACCATGGTGGCAGGCGGGTCCACCAGATTGCCAAGCGCCAGAGCGATGGGGTAGGCCACCGCAAGCTGGTCCGGGAAGAAGATGGTGCACAGCACCAGCTCGCCCGTACCGCCGCCGCCGGGGATGCCGGACATGGCCACCGAGGAGAACACCGCCACGATGATGGCGAGAATCGCCCGACCGGTGCCGAAGTCCTGGCCGAACATGCCGAACAGGAAGGCTACCTTGATGATGGCGCTCATGGCGGAGCCGTCCATGTGCATGGTGGCGCCCAGGGGCAGCACGATGTCAGACACGTCCTTGGAAATGCCGGTCTCCTCCGCCACCTCCATGTTGGTGGGGATGGTGGCCACGCTGGAGCAGGTGCCGAAGGACACCGCCGCCGGGCGGAACAGCTTGGAGAACATGAGCTTTGCCGCGCCCTTGCCGCCGCCGAAGCGGGCGTAGATCGGGAAGAAAATGAACATGTAGACAAAGCAGAGGACGTAGTAGATGATCAGCGTCCGGCCGTAATCGCCGATGAGCTCCGGGCCGTAGCTGGCCACGAGGTACGCGAAGAAGCCGAAGAAGCCGATGGGGGCGTAGTAGGTGATGATCTTGACCACCTTCATCAGGCAGCCGTTGAGATCCTCCAGCAGCTGGGCGGTCTTGGTCTTGGGGCCGCCGTTGAGCTGGATGCCGAAGCCGAAGAGCACCGCCGCCACAATCAGCGGCAGGATGGCCCGGCGGCTGAAGAGCTCGGTGAAATCCGGCTTGGTGAAGAAATTGATGATCATGTCCGCAACGCCGAGGGTTTCCCCGACCTCACCCTCCGCCGTGGGATAGTCGCCCACCACCAGCGGGATGCATCTGGCGATGACGTACATGATCACAGCGGCGATGGCAGCCGTCACGCAGAAGGTGGCAATGGTGGTGCCCATCACCTTGCCCGCGCGGCGGGCGCTCTTCATGTTCGCGATGGCGGAGGAGATGGACACGAACACCATCGGCACGACCACGCAGAACATCATGTTGATGAAGATGGTACCGATGGGCTCCAGCGCCGTCGCGCCCGGCCAGACCGCGCCGACGATGCAGCCGGCCACGATGCCGATGACCATGCAGATCAAAAATCCGTAGTTTTTCAGGAAAGAATTCTTTTGGCTCACTTGCGCCATGGGGGACACCTCTTTTTCTCATAGTAAGATCATTTTACACCATATATTTTATAAATACTATGCAAATCCTGCCAAGAATCCTATGCGAAAAATGCGCCGGAATCCAGAAAATAGAAAACCACCCATGAGATCTGTGATCTCATGGGTGGCGGGGCAGTCAGTCTTCGATGGTCCGGAACAGATTCTGCTTGCATTTTACGCTGTATTGCAGTGCATAGGAAGCTGCGCCTGCGTCCAGCGCCGCTTGTATTTCGGAAAGCTCTCTGGTTACGTCTTCCAGGTTTCTGTACCACGCAAGGAACGTGTTCTGCGTTCCCCACGGAGACAACTCCTTCCCGTCGGAGGCAAACAATGCGAACTTGGGGCTGTTTTTGCCGCCCTTATACTGCTGAGAACGCATTACTTTTGCCGCGTGGATGATGACCCCTTCATGGGGTGAAATGATTCTGATCGTACTCGAAGATTTGTCCTCCTCGGAGACTGTCGTCTCGTTTTCTTCTCCCAGAAGGCTATCCAATGAAACATCGAGCTTTTTGGACAAGAGCAAAAGCTTGTCTACTTCCGGGTACCCTTCTCCAAGCTCCCACTTTGACACGGCCTGCCTGCTCACGCCCAGCATTTCCGCCAGCCCTTCCTGTGACAGGTGATTCTTCTTGCGAATCGTCTGCAGATTCTCTCCAAAACCCATAGTATCAACCTCCTTGCAAAGGGAGTATACATCACGAATCGAATCGTTTCCACCAACCTCAATTTGCTTTTCCGCAACCTGAAGTTGCGTTCCTTTTTTGATGGATCGATACGCCAAATACCGTTTCATTGGGACGATTATACCAAACAATGTTCAATAAGGAAAGAAGAAAAGAGACCCTGATCGTATCATGATCAGAGTCAGATTTCTCAGTATCAAAACAAAACCGAAGCCGGAGACGGCTTCAGTTTTGAAAGGAGGAGCAGCGGCGTGAGTGCGCTCCGCCTTTTGATGCAAAGCATAAAAAGGTCGGAGCAAGCGATAAGAAGCTTGCTCCGACGTGGTCCGAGTGCCGAGATTCGAACTCGGGGCCTCCTGAACCCAAATCAGGCACGCTACCAACTGCGCTACACCCGGACGGCGTCAGATTGGGCGCGCTTCGTTTCGCAGCCGGGATTCGGCTTTGCCGTATCCCGCCGGCTCCACATACGCTTCCCCAATCTTCCTTTCAAAATCGAAGCGTGAGCTTCGATTTTGTGTAAAGGGGATGGGAATGGCGGCTTCGTATCCGCGCCCCCATTCTTCCTTTCAAAAACAAAGCCGTAAGCTTTGTTTTTGTTTTGTGAGAAGGGAATACGGCTTCATTTCCGCGACCCATTTGTCCCTGGATTGGGACGCGAATGATTGTATCATAATCGGCGGGAAAGTTCAATCTTTTTTCGCCGGGGATTTCATTATTGCATTTTCCGAGGAATTTCGCTATACTATAATGATAAAGAAATAAAATTGAATTGAGGCCGAGTATGAAACAGCGAGCTTGGAAAATACCATACGAGCCTCCGGAGGTGCCCACCGCGCTGGTCAGCGCGGGCTATCGCCCTTTGCTTGCGGCGATTCTGGCGTCCCGGGGGATCGAGGACGTGGGCGAAGCGGAGAAATTTCTCCACTGCGGCATGGAGGCCCTCCACGATCCCCTGCAGATGCGGGGCATGGAGCGGGCGGCCGAACGGGTGCGCCTGGCCATCCGAAATCGGGAGCATGTTGCGGTCTTCGGCGACTATGACGTGGACGGCATCACCTCCACCTGCGTGCTCACGGACTATCTCCGCAGTCAGGGCGTGGAGTGCACGCCCTACATCCCCGATCGCATCAACGAGGGCTACGGCCTGAACGGCGACGCGGTGCGCGCCCTCCATGAGCAGGGCGTGAAGCTGATCATCACCGTGGACTGCGGCATCACCGCCATCGAGGAGGCGAAGCTGGCCCTGGAGCTGGGCGTGGATATGGTCATCACCGACCACCACGAGTGCAGCGAGCAGGCCGTGCCGGACGCTCTGGCCGTGGTGGACCCGAAGCAGCCGGAATGCACCTATCCCAACCCCGGGCTCGCAGGGGTGGGTGTGGCGTTCAAGCTGGTCTGCACCCTCCACGGCGACGTTGCCGCCATGCTGCGGCAGTACGGCGATCTGGTGGCCATCGGCACGGTGGCCGACGTGATGCCCCTCACCGGAGAGAACCGCTTTCTGGTCTCCTACGGTCTGAAGCTTCTGAACACGAAACCGAGACCCGGCCTGCGGGCGCTGCTGCTGGAGTGCGGCGCGCTGGAAAAGGAGATCACCGCCACCACCATCGGCTATGTGATCGCCCCGCGGCTGAACGCCGCCGGCAGACTGGGCAAGACCATGGTCTCCGCCAAGCTTTTGATGACGCGCAATCCCTTCGAGGCTGAGCGGCTGGCTCTGGAGCTCTGCGAGCTGAACCGGGAGCGCCAGGCCCTGGAGCAGGAGATCTGGGACGAGGCCTCCGAGCGGGCAAAGGGCTCCGCCCCCGGGTCCCCGCTGGTGCTCTCCAGTGACGACTGGCACCAGGGCGTCATCGGCATCGCGGCCTCCCGTTTGAGCGAGACCTTTTACATGCCCACCATCATGATTCGATTCTACGGCGACCGGGGCAAGGGCTCCTGCCGGAGCTTCGGCGGCTTCAATCTCTATAACGCCCTGGCGGCCTGCAGCGATCTGCTGGAGGGCTTCGGCGGCCATGCGCTGGCAGCGGGTCTCACCATCCGCCGGGAGAACATCGACCGGTTCCGCAAGGCCCTGACGGACTATTACCGGGAAAACCCCGTGGAGTCCCTGCCGGACCTGCAGCCGGATCTGCGCATTGCCGACCCGCGGATGCTCTCGCTGGAGAACGTGGAAGCGCTCTCCGCTCTGGAGCCCTGCGGCAGCGGCAACCCCAAGCCCCAGCTGTGTATGACGGGGCTGCACCTGGTGAATCTGATTCCCATCGGCGGCGGCAAGCACGCCAGGCTTCAGATCGAGCATCTGGGCTGCCGATTTGACTGCATCTATTTCTCCTGCCCGGTGGAGCGGCTGCCCGTGCGCCGGGGGGACTGGATCGACCTGGCCTTCACACCCCAGATCAACCACTTCCGGGGCCACGACAGTGTGCAGCTGCTGGTGACGGACGTGCGCCGCAGCGACATGCTGCCCATCTGCCGGAAGGTGCTCAGCGGCGAACTGCCCAGCCAGTGGGACGCCGCGGTGTTCTGCCCCCGGCGGGAGGACTTCGTCCGGGTCTGGCGCTGGCTGGCGGCACCGGTGGAGTTCCCGGCGGAGGAACTGCTGCGCAATGTGCCCGCGGGGATGCATCCGCTGCAGGTGTGTTTGTGCCTGATGATCATGCAGGAGATGCGCCTGGCCAGCGTCCTGCTGGACGAGGACGACACCCTCCGCGCCATGCCCGTGGAGGGATGTGCCAAGGTGGATTTGAACCAATCTGTCATTCTGCGCTCGCTGCGCACGGCCCAGCGCCGGGTCCGCGACGCGCTGCTGAAATCTTGAAGGAAAGGAGACTGCCATATGCCGCAGGAAGTAAAAACCGAAGCGAAACCTTATGATGTGGAAGCGCATTATCAGGAGCTGGAGCATAAGATCGCAGCCTCCGGCATGACCATGGACCTGGGCCGCATCCGGGCCGCCTTCGAGGTGGCGGAGCGGGCCCACGCCGGTCAGAAGCGGAAGGACGGCACGCCCTACGTCTCCCACTGCATTGCGGCCAGCATCATCGCCGCCGAAATGGGCCTGGACGAGGACAGCATCGTCGCCTCGCTCCTGCACGACTGCGTGGAGGACACCTCTCTCACTCATGAGGACATCGCCCGCAGCTTTGGCCCGGCGGTGGCGGACCTGGTGGAGGGCGTCACGAAGCTGACCCGCGTCACCTTCATGTCCGTAGAGGAGCAGCAGATGGAGAACCTGCGCAAGATGCTCCTGGCCATGGCCAAGGACATCCGTGTCATCCTGATCAAAATGGCCGACCGCCTCCACAACATGCGTACCATGGACTACCAGACCCAGGAAAAGCAGCGCATCAAGTCGCTGGAGACCATGGAGGTCTACGCCCCCATCGCCCACCGACTGGGCATGCAGCGCATCAAGTGGGAGCTGGAGGACCTCTCCCTGCGCTATCTGGACCCGGAGGGCTACCAGGCCATCACCGCCTATCTGGACGAGCGGATGGAAACCCTGCAGAACTTCATGCAGGACATCGAAGCGCGCATCCAGACCCGGCTCCAGCAGGAGGGCATCAAGTGCTCCATCTCCTCCCGCATCAAGCATATCTACAGCATCTACCGCAAAATGTACGCCCAGAAGATCGACATCAACGGCATCTTCGATCTCTGCGCCTTCCGGGTCATCACCGACGACGTGACCGAGTGCTACGCCGCTCTGGGCGTGATCCACTCCATGTTCAAGCCCGTACCCGGACGCTTCAAGGACTATATCTCCACGCCGAAGCCCAACAACTACCGCAGCGTCCACACCACGGTCATCGGCGACCAGGGCATCCCCTTCGAGGTGCAGCTGCGCACTTGGGAGATGCACATCTCCGCCGAGTACGGCGTTGCCGCCCATTGGAAGTATAAGTCCGGCGACAGCGGCGTCAAGCCCGGCGACGAGGAGAAATTCGCCTGGGTGCGCCGTCTGCTGGAGACCCAGCAGGAGAGCGACGCCCAGGACTTCTTCCACAACCTGAAGATCGACATGTTTGCCGACGAGGTGTTCGTGTTCTCGCCCAAGGGCGACGTGATCACCCTGCCCGCCGGCGCCACGCCCATCGACTTTGCCTACAGCATCCATTCCGGCGTGGGCAACACCATGGTGGGCGCCAAGGTCAACGGCCGCATCGTGAACTTCGACTACGTGCTCCAGAACGGCGACATCGTGGAGATCCGCACCAGCAAAAACGCCCCCGGCCCCAACCGGGACTGGCTCCAGCTGGCCAAGAGCGGCTCCGCCCGGACGAAGATCAAGCAGTGGCTGAAAAAGGAGCGCCGGGAGGAAAACGTCCTCCACGGCAAGGAGATGTTCGAGCGGGAGCTCCGCCAGTCCGGCATCGCCCCGGCGGACATTTACACCGACGAGGTGCTGCCCATCATCCTCAAGCGGCTGGCCTTCCCGCACATCGATGATCTCTACGCCGCCATCGGCTACGGCGGCATCACCGCCACCCGCACTGTCAACCGCATCAAGGATGAGCTCCAGCGCAGCCAGTCTGCGGAGCAGAAGACCGCCCTGGACAAGATCGAGGAGCAGGCCGAGCGCCGCAACAAGCGTGAGCGCCACGCCGTCCACGGCATTCTGGTGGAGGGGCTGGACAACTGCCTCATCAAGTTCTCCCGCTGCTGCACTCCCGTTCCCGGCGACGACGTGATCGGCTTCATCACCCGGGGCGCCGGCGTCTCCATCCACCGGAAGGACTGCGAGAACTATCTCAACAGCCCGGAGGAAAACCGGGGCCGCTGGATCAACGTCAGCTGGGCCGAGCGCACCACGGACGAATATTCCACCACGCTGCTGCTTCTGAGCATCCAGCGCTCCGGCCTGGTCATGGATGTGGCCACGGCGCTCAACTCCCTGAACGCCAAGGTCCGCAACCTCAGCGCCCGGGACGTGGAGAATAACCGCTCCACCGTCAACATCACCGTGGAGGTGCACACTCTGTCCGAGCTTCGGCTCATCATCAACCGGCTCAGCGGCATCCATGGTGTCATCCGCGTGGCCCGCGTGGGCTCTGCCGAGGCCAAGGCACATTTTGACGAGAAAGGAAATCCAAAATGAGAGCAGTTGTAACCCGCGTCAACTCCGCCAGCGTCAGCATCGACGGCGCCGTGAAGGGCAGCATCGGCAAGGGCTTTCTGGTGCTTCTGGGCGTCCATGTGGAGGACACTGAGGCCGAGGCCAAGCGCATTGCCGACAAGATCTGCGGTCTGCGCGTCTTTGAGGACGAGGCCGGCAAGATGAATGTGAACCCCGCCGACGCCGGGGCAGAGCTGCTGATCGTGAGCCAGTTCACCCTGTATGCCGACTGCAAATCCCGCCGTCCCGGCTTTGTCAAGGCCGCCCGGCCGGATACCGCCATTCCGCTCTATGAGCTGGTCATTGCCGAGTGCCGCGCCCGGGGCTTCCATGTGGAGACCGGCGAATTCGGCGCCTATATGCAGGTTGCCTCGGAAAACGACGGCCCTGTGACCATCCTGCTGGACACGAAGGAACTGTAATCCGATTGGAGGAATCATTATGCACATCAAATGCATCCCCGTCGGTCATCTGATGACCAACTGCTATATCGTCGCCGACGAAGCCACCCTGGGCTGCGCCGTGATCGACCCCGGCGACGAGAGCAACACCATCCTCAACTATCTGGAGGACAACCACCTGGTCTGCAAGGCGATTCTGCTGACCCACGGCCACTATGACCATGTGGGCGCGGTGGAGGCCATCCACGACGAGACCGGCGCCCCGGTGTATATGCACGAATCTGACGCCGGCAACGCCGTAGGCTCCGACTTCTTCGCCTTCCAGCCGCCTGAGGGCAGCATCATGCTCCACGAGGGCGATCAGGTGCATGTGGACGGCCTGACCTTCCGGGTCATGGAGACCCCGGGCCACACCCCCGGCGGTCTGACCTTCGTCATCGAAAACGCCCTCTTCACCGGCGATACGCTGTTTCGCGGCTCCTGCGGCCGCACGGACTTCCCCGGCGGTGACATGGAAACGGAGCTGCGCAGTCTGGCTCGGCTTGCAAAGCTGGAAGGGGACTATGAGGTCTACCCCGGCCACATGGAGTTTTCCACCCTGGAGTTTGAGCGCCGCTACAACCCCTATCTGACCGCTCTGCAGCGCCGGGGCATGCTGTAAATTCCCAGCATTTGGCCCCTTGCGAAAACCCGCCGTTCGTGGTTCAATGAACCCAGAGACGGGAAGACCCGCAAATTTCAGACAGAAACGATTCTCCGCCCGGAGCATTCCGGGCGGAGCTTTTTTGTTGCCTCATCGATTGAGTATTGGATTGTTGGTAAGACCCAAAATGTAGTCTGTGGAAACATGGTAGTATTGCGCGAGTGTAATCAAGTGGCAGATCGGCAGCGCGTTTGCCCCTCTTTCATATCGCGCATACATTGTTTGCGAAGTTCCAAGAATCTCTGCGATTTCTGATTGTGTCTTGTCATGATCCTCCCGCAGGTCTCGAATCCTTTTTTGGTAGTTCACGCTGCACACCCCCTGTACAGCATTCTATCCAGTAAACATCTTTACTATTGACTTTAGTAAATAACTTTACTATAATAATATGTGATTATTTGATAATTGACATATTGCCGATAAAAGTGGAAATTGTAATAGACATTTTGCTCTGTCTGTTCACAGGTTTGATAATACGCTCTTTTTGATACGTTCGGAACAGGAGATTTCAGCTTGACAGAGAGATGCGTGTTTCCATATAATTAATAAAAGCAGATGAAAGACTTGTTCAGTTTAGAAAGGATGAGCGAGATGAAAAAACTGCTGACATTGCTGCTTGCGCTATGCCTGGCGCTGACGCTGCTGCCCGGTGCGGCTTTCGCCGCCGGCAAGTCCGGTACCACCGACGACGGTCTCAGCTGGAAGATCAGCAACGGCACCCTCACCATCAGCGGCAAGGGCGCCATGCAGGATTACAAGGGCTATTACGACATGAACAGCGTTTATGATAAGTCGCTGGCGCCCTGGGCGGAATACTCCGACGATTACACAGAGCTTGTCGTGAAGCCGGGCGTCACCTCCATCGGCAATTATGCCTTCAGCGTCCTGGGCCTGGAGCGCGTCACGCTTCCCGAAGGCATCACGGCCATCGGCGACAACTCCTTCTGCGGGCAGCATTTGACGGAAATCAATCTTCCTAACAGTCTCAAGACCATCGGAAGCGACGCCTTTTCCGGCACTGCGCTGGAGGCCATCACCCTGCCTCGGGGAATCAAGACCATCGGTGCATCGGCATTCCGTTCGACGAATCTGAAAACCGTCACGATTCCGGGTACGATTTCGTCCCTGGGCCAATACGCCTTTGCCAACTTGTATTCCCTCAAAGAGCTCGTTCTGGAACCGGGCATCCGCACCGTCAGAGCGCTCGTTTTTGGCGGCGATTATTTCCTGGAAAAGCTCACCATCCCGTCCACCGTCACCAAGGTGGAGACCGGCGCCTTTGCCAGCCCCCGCAATCTCAGGGATATTTATTATAACGGCACCAAGGCGGACTGGAAAGCCCTCGCTTCGACCTTTGACGAGGACACCGCGCAAGCACTGGGCAAGGCCACGGTCCACTATGTGGATTCGCGGCTGAACGTGCGCGTCGAGCTGAACGGCTCCAACCAGCCGGTGGTGACCTGGAACGCCGTCAGCGGCGCGGCGAAGTATCAGGTCTATCGCGCCGTGGGCGAAGACGGCGCCTACAGCCGCATTCTAACCACCACGAATCTGAAATGCACCAACATCCGCAATGTGGAGTCTGGCACGACCTATTTCTATAAGGTCCGCGCCCTGGACAGCAGCGGGAAAGCCGGCGCCTTCAGCGGCGTGGTCAGCGTCACCATGAGAACCGCCGCGCCCTTCGGCGTGCAGGCGCAGGTCAACACCTCCGGCCAGCCCGTGGTGACCTGGAAGGCCGTGACCGGCGCTGCGAAGTACCAGGTCTATCGTGCCGTGGGAGAAAACGGCGCCTACAGCCGCATCTACACCACTACGGGGCTGACTTGTACCAACGTCCGCAACGTGGAGCCCGGCACCACCTATTTCTATAAGGTCCGCGCTGTGGACGCCGGCGGGAAAACCGGCCCCTTCAGCCAGGCGGTCAGCGCCACGGCGAAAACCGCCGCGCCCACCGGTGTGCAGTTGAAGCTGGATTCCCTGGACCGTCCCGTGGTGACCTGGGACGCCGCGGACGGCGCTGTGAAGTACAAGGTCTACCGCTCCTTCGGCGAGAGCGACAACTACAGCCGCATCTATACCACCACGGGTTTGAAGTGTACCAACACCCTCGATGTGTACCCCGGTTCTTCCTACTCTTACAAGGTCTGCGCCATTGACGAGCAGGGCAATGTCAGCGATTTCAGCCCGGTGGTGCAGGTGACGGTGCCCGACTCCGGCCCCCGGGCCTATGGGGAACTGGATGATCTCTGCCGACCCTATGTGCGATGGGATGCCGTGGAGGGCGCCGTGAAGTATCAGGTCTACCGCGCGGAGTATGACGGCTACAACATCAGAATTGGCGCATGGTCGCGGCTCACCGTTGTCGATGCTCTGGAATACACAGACGTCGGTTCAAATCGAGACTATTTCTACAAGGTGCGCGCCGTGTATGCCGACGGCACCACCGGCTCCTTCGGCGGCTGCACGGCAGTACTGGTTCCCTGAGCCTTCGATTCATAATCAACCATACCACCCGTTCCTTGGAACGGGTGGTATTTCGCTTGCGGCTTCCGGATTTTATCATTGCCTTTTCTTCCTGATTCAGATATAATTGTAACAATACAGAATACGCACATTTTTCCGGAGGTGAACCCATGCGCGAGAGAATCGATTTGAACCGAGGCTGGGAGTTTACGGAGACGTATTCCGACGCCTTTGCCGCCGGCTCCAAGTGCCCGGCGGAGGCAGTGGAGCTGCCCCACACCTGCAAGATCACGCCCTATCACTACTTTGACGAGGGCATTTACCAGATGGACTGCGGCTATCGGCGGGTGCTCCATGTGCCGGAGACCTGGGCCGAGCGGGAGGTCTTCCTCTGCATCGGCGCGGCGGGCCACAGCGCCACGGTTTACTTCAACGGCGAGGTCGTCGGCGAACACCACTGCGGCTATACGGCCTTTCGCGTGGCCCTGCCCGTGACGCCGGGGGAGGACGCGGTGCTCTGCGTCCGGGTCAACAGCCGCGAGGATCAGGACATCCCGCCCTTCGGCTATGTGATCGACTATATGACCTTCGGCGGCCTCTATCGGGAGGTCTGGCTGGAGGTGACCGAGGACACCAGCATTGCGGACGTCTTTGCCATGCCGCGGATTCCCGCCACGGTGAAGCTTTTCAAATCCGAGCCCTCCCCGGAGCAGGTGCGCCATCTGCGCTTCACCGGCCAGGCGGAGAACATGGTGACCATCCGGGTCAAGCGCTGGCATGACTTCCTGTCCCTGCGCCAGTCGGTGTACCGCCACGGGGAAGAGGACGGCGAGCCGCTGGTCACCCGGGAGACCGAGGTCAAAATGATCAAGGACAATGAGCAGCGGGCCTGCAGCCTGTGGGTACAGGACGCTCAGCTCTGGGATGTGCTGAACCCGGCGCTGTACACCCTGCGCACGGAGCTGCTGGAAAGCCCCAACGGCATCGGCGTCGGCACGGTTCTGGACCGGGTGGACGTCACCTTCGGCTTCCGCACGGCGGAATTCAAGGCCGACGGGTTCTATCTCAACGGCAGAAAGCTCAAGCTGGTGGGCCTGAACCGCCACCAGAGCTATCCCTACATCGGCTATGCGGCGCCCAAGCGGCTCCAGCGCATGGACGCGGAGATCCTCAAGCACGAGCTGGGCGTCAACGCCGTCCGTACCAGCCACTATCCCCAGTCCCAGCACTTCCTCGATCGCTGCGACGAGCTGGGCCTGCTGGTCTTCACGGAAATTCCCGGCTGGCAGCACATCGGCGGCGAGGCCTGGAAGGCCCAGGCGGTGCGGAACGTGGAGGACATGGTCCGCCAGTATCGCAGCCATCCCAGCATCATCCTCTGGGGCGTGCGCATCAACGAGAGCCAGGACGATGACCCGTTCTATAAAGAGACCAACGCCGTGGCCCACCGGCTGGATTCCACCCGCCAGACCGGCGGCGTCCGCTGCAACAAAAAGAGCAGCCTTCTGGAGGACGTCTATACCTACAACGATTTCGTCCACGACGGCACCAACGCCGGCTGCGAGCCCAAGCGTGCTGTCACCTCGGACATGAAAAAGGCCTATTTCGTCAGCGAGTACAACGGCCATATGTTCCCCACCAAGACCTTTGACAGCGAGGAACACCGCCTGGAGCACGCCCTGCGCCACGCCAAGGTGCTGGACAGCGTCGCCGCCGAGCGGGACATCGCCGGCAGCTTCGGCTGGTGCATGTTCGACTATAACACCCACCGGGATTTCGGCAGCGGCGACCGCATCTGCTACCATGGCGTGCTGGACATGTTCCGCAATCCCAAGCTGGCCGCGGCGGTCTACGCCGTGCAGCAGGACGAGACGCCGGTGCTGGAGGTCAGCTCCACCATGGACATCGGCGAGCATCCCGCCGGCAACCGGGGGAGGATCTTCCTCTTCACCAACGCCGACGAGGTGCGCATGTACCAGAACGGAAAGTTCATCCGCAGCTATACCCATAAGGACAGCCCCTATAAGCACCTGCGCCGTGGCCCCATCGAGATCACGGACTACATCGGCGACCGCATCAAGGAGGGCGAGAATTTCGCTCCGCCCCAGGCCAAGTTCGTCAAGGACATGCTCAACCACTCTGCCCGCTTCGGCATGAACAGGCTCCCGCCGGACATCATGGCCAAGGCCGGCGTGCTCATGGCAAAGTATAAGATGACCTTCGACGACGCCTACCAGCTCTACGGCAAGTATATCGGCAACTGGGGCGCCGCCGCCACGGTCTATCGCTTCGAGGCCGTGAAGGACGGCCGGGTGGTCAAGACCATCGAGCGCGGCCCGGTGCTCAGCCGGGTGCTCCGCGCCGAGGCCGGCACCGAGACATTGGTCGAGGGCGTCACCTACGACATGGCCATGGTTCGCATCGCCATGACGGACCAGGCGGGGAACGTCCTGCCCTTTGAAAGCTGCGCCGTCACACTTCAGACCGATGGTCCCATCAAGATCGTCGGCCCCGCGGTGGTCACCATCCGGGGCGGCTACGGCGGCGCCTATGTGAAAACCACCGGCGAAGCAGGCCGGGCGACACTCACCCTCACCGCCGAGGGTGCAGAGCCCGTGGCGCTTACCTTCACGGTGGAAAAAGCGGAAAGGTAAATTGGGAGTTTAGCGGTGGCACCAAAATAGGATTTGTAGGGGAGGGGCTTGCCCCTCCCGCCAGACAAATGCCTGTGTTAACGGGAGGGGCAAGCCCCTCCCCTACGAGCACGAATGGTGGTGCGGCATAAATCGAACACCCCGATAAATTCCAATTTGAATCTTCCGCTTTCCCTACTTCTTCGCCTTGGCCCGGAAGAGCATGGCGGCCAGCAGGGCGAAGAACACCGCGGCGCAGACGCCCCCGGCGCCGGCGTGAAAGCCGCCGGTGAACACGCCCAGCCAGCCCTGCTCCGCCACCGCCTCCCGGACGCCTTTGGCCAGCAGGTGGCCGAAGCCCGTCAGGGGCACGCTGGCCCCCGCTCCGGCGAAGTCCGCCAGCGGTTGATAAAGGCCCAGGGCGCTTACAATCACGCCGCCGACCACATAGCCCGAGAGGATCCGGGCCGGAGTCAGATGGGTGCGGTCCAGAATCACCTGGCCGATGGCGCAGAGCAGACCGCCGATCAAAAATGCTTTCAAATACATCATACCGTTTCCGCCCTTTCGATGCTCACCGCGTGGCAGATGCCCGGGATGGACTGGCCCTGCATGGAGGCCGTGGGACTCATGAGGGCGCCGGTGGCGGCGAAGAGCAGTCGCCGGAGCTTTCCTTCCTGGAATTCCCGCATCAGATGGCCCGCCAGCACCACGGCGCTGCAGCCTGCGCCGGAGCCGCCGCCGTGGACGTCCTGCCGTTCCCGGTCATAGACCATGCGCCCGCAGTCGTCATAGCGTTCGTCCAGCTCGGCCCCATCCCGGCGGAAAAGCTCCCGGACCGCCGCGTGGCCGATGTGGCCCAGATCGCCGGTGATGATGCGGTCATAGTATTCCGGCGTCCGGCCGGTGTCCATGAAGTGCTGCCGCAGGGTGTTGTAGGCCGCCGGGGCCATGGCTGCGCCCATGTTGCTCATGTCTTTGATGCCCGCGTCCACGATAACGCCGGTGGTCACGGCGGTGATGCGCGGCCCCGGACCGGACTTGCCCAGCAGGAACGCCCCGGCACCCGTCACGGTCCACTGGGCCGTGGGCGTGCGCACGCAGCCGTAGGACAGGGGAAAGCGGTACTGCCGCTCGGCGGTGCAGTAGTGGGAGCCGGTGAGGGCGGCGCAGGTCTCCGCATAGCCCCCGGCGATCAGCATGGCCCCCAGGGTCAGAGCCTCCGCCATGGTGGAGCAGGCACCGTAGAGCCCGAAATAGGGCGCGCCGGCGTCCCGCAGGGCGTAGGCCGCCCCGGCGCACTGGTTCTGCAGGTCGCCGGAGAGGAGATAGTCCACCGCGCCCGGGGTGGTGGCTGCCTTCTCGCAGGCCAGGTCCAGACTCCGGCGGAGCATGGCGCTCTCCGCCTGCTCCCAGGTCTTCTGCCCGAACCAGGCGTCGGGCTCGATCTGGTCGAACCGATCGCCCAGGGGGCCGTCGCCCTCCTTTTTGCCGGCGATGGCGGCGGAGGAGCGGATCACGGGCGGAGCGTCAAAGCGCACCGTGTGCCCGATCTTTTTGCAGCTCATAAAAAAATCACCTTCCGCGTTAGCATGCGCAGAAGGTGGTTTTTTATGTGTTTTTATTTGGAAAGCAGAATTTCGTCGGAGTCCATGGTGGTGCCCGCCAGTTCCGCGAACTTGTCCATCAGATCGTGCTTGGTCAGATGCTGCTTCTCCTCGCCGGAGACGTCGAGGATGATGCGCCCCTCGTTCATCATGATCAGACGGTTGCCGTGCTTGATGGCGTCCTTCATGTTGTGGGTGATCATCAGGGCGGTGAGTTTGTTCTCGGAGATGATCTTGTCGCTGAGCTCCAGCACCTTGGCGGCGGTGGCGGGGTCCAGGGCGGCGGTGTGCTCGTCCAGAAGCAGGAGCTTCGGGCGCTCCATGGAGGCCATCAGCAGCGTCAGCGCCTGGCGCTGGCCGCCGGAGAGCAGGCCGACCTTGGCGGTGAGCCGGTCCTCCAGACCCAGACCGAGGATCTTCAGACGCTCGGTGTATTCCTCTTTCTCCGCCTTGGTGACGCCCCAGCGCAGACCGCGCTTTTTGCCGCGCCGGGCGGCGAGGGCGAGATTCTCGATGATCTGCATGTTGGGGGCGGTACCGGTCATGGGGTCCTGGAACACGCGGCCGATGAACTGGGCCCGCTGATGCTCCGGCATGCCGGTGACGTTCACGCCGTCGATGGTGATGGCACCGCTGTCCACGGGCCATACGCCCGCCACGGCGTTGAGCATGGTGCTCTTGCCGGCGCCGTTGCCGCCGATGACGGTGACGAAATCGCCGGGAGCCAGGTGGAGGTCCACCTCCCGCAGAGCCTTTTTCTCGTTGATGGTTCCGGGGTTGAAGGTCTTGGAGACCTGTGTCAGCTTAAGCATCCTTCTGTTCCTCCTTTCCCTTGAGGAAGGCGGCGCTGTGCCGCCCTGCCAGCCGGTAGGAGCTGCGGCGCTGTGCCTGCAGATAGGGAACGGCCAGGAAGATGGCGACCAGCATGGCCGTGAACAGCTTCAGGTCGTTGGAGTCCAGCTTCAGCCAGAGGATGATGACCATGACGATGTAGTAGGCCACGCCGCCCAGCACCACGAAGATCAGGCGGGTGTAGAAGCTGCTGCCCTTGCGGAAGATGGCGTCGCAGAGCACCTCGCCGATGATGACGGCGGCCAGACCGATGACGATGGCGCCGCGGCCCATGTTGATGTCCGCGAAGCCCTGATACTGGGTCATGAGACCGCCGGAGAGGGCCACCAGACCGTTGGACAGGCTCAGACCCAGCACCTTCATGTTGTTGATGTTGATGCCCTGGGCCCGGCTCATGGCGGGGTTGGAGCCCGTGGAGCGGATGGCGGAGCCCTGCTCGGTGCCGAAGTACCAGTAGAGCACGGCGATGATGCATCCGGCGAGGATGGCACCCACCAGGATGGCCGTGGGCACGCTGCGGGATGTCAGCAGCAGCTGATAGCGGTCAGGGTTCAGCGGCTTGTTGGCGCTCATGCCCATGATGCGCAGGTTGATGGAGTAGAGGGCAAACTGGGTCAGAATACCGGCGAGGATGGCCGGGATGCCCAGCTTGGTGTGGAGCAGACCCGTGACGAGACCGGCCAGAATGCCGGCGGCCAGGGCCACCAGCAGCGCGGCCCAGGCGGGGCAGCCGGCAAGGATCAGCATAACGGTCACGGCGCCGCCAGTGGTGAACGAGCCGTCCACCGTCAGATCGGCCACATCCAGCAGCCGGAACGTGATGTAAACGCCCAGCGCCATGATGCCCCAGATGATGCCCTGGGCAACGCCGCCCGGCAGCCGTCCCACCAGATTCGGCAGACTCAGCGCGGCGGCGGTGAGAGTGAAGTTCATAGCGGTTGTACCTCTTTCTGAAGGGTGATTGGCAAAGCCATGACCAAAACGGACTCCTTGCTTTGGTCATAACTTTGCGG
>CAMHRJ010000004.1 GCA_946187475.1 uncultured Clostridia bacterium
ACTGGGCTTTCCGTAATTGGGGTTTTTACTGTCTACTTTTCCTTGACAGGTGCACATCGCATTTGCGGTGCGCCGGGTTTTACATTTTAAATTTTTATCGGACTCTTTCGTCGCCCCAGAAAAAGAGCGCGACGGTTCCCGGGCCGGTGTGGCTGCCGATGGTGGTGCCCACCCAGTTGATCTCCACCTTGCCGTTCAGGTTGGGGAACCGAGCCTCCACCAGATCGGCCACCGCGCGGGCGTCCTCATAGCAGTTGGAGTTGGAGATATAGCACTTGCCGGAGTAGTTTTCGCCGCCCTCGGCGTGCTGGGCCATGCGCTCCACGATCTCCCGGATGACCTTTTTCTTGCCGCGGATTTTCTCCCGGGGAATGAGTCTGCCCAGATCGTCCATGTTCAGCAGCGGGCAGATGTTCAGCATGCCGCCGAAGAAACCCGCGGCCTTGGAAATGCGGCCGCCCTTGACGTAAAAGCTCAGGTCCGTGGAGAAGAACCAGTGGTGCAGATGCAGCCGGTGCTCCTGAGCCCAGGCGCAGATCTCCTCGAAGGGCATACCCTCGTCCCGGAGATCGGCCAGCTTGTCCATCAGCAGACCATAGCCCGAGGATGCGCCCAGGGAGTCTACCACCACGATCTTCCGGCCGGGATAGCGCTCCATCACCAGCTCCGCCGCGCTCTGGGCGGAATTGATCACGCCGGAGATGCCGCTGGAGAGAGTCAGGTGCAGCACGTCCTTGCCTTCCTCGCAGAACTTGGAGAAGTAGGCCTCAAACTCCGAGACGTTGACCTGGGAGGTGCGGGTCTCCGCGCCGTCGGCCATCGCCTGATAAAACTCCGGGAAGGGGATGCTCTTGCCCAGATCGTCGGCGTAGTCCACCTCGTTGAGGAAGAAGTGGAAGCAGATATAGTGGATGTCCCGCTGCGCAAAATGGGCCTGAGACAGGTCGGCGGTGCTGCAGCAGCTGATTACATAGTCGGCCATGGTGATGCTCCTCCTGTGATATGTTTCAATCAGTGACGATAAACGATGCTCTTACGGACCTTATCGCTCTTCTCCTGTCCATCCAGATAGGCGATGATGGCCAGGGCGAAGGGGATGGCGGCGCCCAGACCGGAGCCGGTGATAAAGTTCCCGTCGGTGACGGTCTCCACATCCACGTAATCCGCCCCGGGGAGATTTTCCTGGCAGCCGGGATAGCAGGTGGCGCGCTTACCCTTCAAAAGGCCCATCCGGCCCGGCACTGTGGGCGCGGCGCAGATGGCGGCGACCAGCTTTCCGGCGTCGGCATAGGTCTGCACGGCGCGGCGGACCAGCTCGCTTTCATAGAGGTATTCCGTACCCGGAAGTCCGCCCGGCAGAATCACCGCGTCGGCGGCGTTCAGGTCCAGCTGCTCCGCCAGCGCGTCGCAGCGGATGGCGATCTTGTGGGCGCCGACGATTTCCTCGCGGCCCATGATGGACGCGATCATCACCTCCACGCCGGCCCGGCGCAGCAGGTCCACGGTGATGAGGGCTTCGCACTCCTCCAGCCCGTCAGCGAAAAAAATAATGACTTTGGACATGGTCAGAATCCTCCATTTCTATGTTGGTTTGATGGTAAAAATACTAGCACGCAATTATTAAAAGACTCTTAAAAGCGCCGGAGCGCGTCCTCTGAGGCAGCAATTTGCCGGCTGCTCCGGATTTGTCCGAATGGAGTTGCGAGAAAGATGGACAGTCTGTATATTAGTCTGTGAAAACAAATGTTAGCAAAAGCGAACTAAAGGCCTCCCGGCAACGAGCCGGGAACCAATCCAACCACAAGGAGGAAGCAATGAACACTGCAACCAAAAGAGCCGGAAGCGGCTTCAAAACCGCGCTGTCGCTGCTGCTTGCGCTGAGCTTGTGCCTCTCGCTGCTGCTGCCTATGGGCGCTTTCGCGGCGGACACCAGTCTCAAGCTCACGGAAGTCCGCTACGACAGCGGCGTGCGATTCGCCTTCGACTGCGATTCCGGCACGCTCTATTCTCTGTGCCAGTCCGGCATCGGCGTGACGCTGAACGACGAAGCGCTGACCTTTAACCCCAACTACAGCTATCACACTTACTACAATGCTGCCGGCGAATTCATCAAGGAATCCGGCGACAACGCGCTGTACTTCAACACTGCCGATTTCCGGGAAGGCGACAACACCGTGGTGATCACCGACCCCAACGGCGTGTCCGCCGCCTACAACGTCACCAAAACCACCACCACGGAAACGGTGGAATACTGGTACGGCACCGAGACGAAAAATTCCTACGAATTCAGCTTTTCCGAGGTCACCGGCACCGAGCCGGCGCAGCCCAGCACGGAGCCCGCTGCGGACCCCCAGCCGGAAACGCCCTCCGACCCCGTGGACGGCAAGATTCTCTATGTCCGGCTGAACGGCGGCTTTGAGCACCGCATCGTGGGCGAAGAGGACATCGCCGACGCCACCAGTGCCGCCACCGGCGCATCCTACGCCGTCATCAACGAGGGCAACGCCGTGGACGTCCAGGCGGTTCTGGTCCCTGAGGGCACGGCTTTCGCCGATGTGGCGGAGGACGCCTGGCAGTCCCTCCAATGGCTCAACGGTGAGACCATCGTTCAGGCCGACGGCGGCAAGTGCAAGGCCGTCATTTCTCCCGCAGGCTCCGGCGTGACCGCCGACTATGACACGGTTTACGGCCAGGTCAAGCTGAGCGGCACCCCCGCCCAGGCCGGCGACTATACCGTGACCCTGCAGTTCACCGACACCGAAGGCCGCACCGCTGTGAGCAACAGCGTCGCCTTCAAGATCTACTCCGGTGATGAGAAGCTCTGCGACCAGCTGGTTCTGGAAAACTGCTCCCAGACCGCTGACGGCAAGTATATCTACGACATGGAGCCCTGGTACATCCATGATTTCGGCGGCGACCAGAGCGTCACCGTCCCCGCGGACGTGAAGGCCTGGTACGGCTCCCACACCCGCGGCACCTACGGCGAGCTGGGCGAGATCGTCTCTCTGACGGGCGGCGACGCGCCTGTGCAGGAGCTGATCATCCCCGCCGGCTGCAACCTGACCATGGTCAACATGCGCGTGCACAGCGGCGTGAAGATCATTGTGGAGGCCGGCGCGGTCTTCTCTATCCGCGATACCATCCTCGAGGGCATCGTGGAGGTCCGCGACGGCGGCACCTTCTCCATGGACTACAACGACTACGGCGCGGAGGCGGGCTTCCTCTTCGGTTCCTCCATCAACGGCCAACTGCAGCTGCTGGACGGCGCCACAATCTCCAACGCCCGCATCGTCTCCCACACGAACTACTCTGCCCGTGACGACCAGAACCGCATGAACTTTGCGCCCGTGGTCACGGTGACGGGCAATGTGAACATCGTCGGCGACGTCTACATCGTCGGTGACGAGGCGCCCAACGACGGCCACGGCCAGCCCGCTCTGTCCATCCAGAACGGCACCCTGAACGTACCTGCCGGCTCCACGCTGGCGGCCTTCGGCGGCGGCAACTCCATGCTGACCCCGGAGGGCGGCGACGCCATCACCCTCGACAACGGCACCATCACCGGCGAGGGCAAGGTCATCGCCGTGGGCGGCTACTGCGCCAACATCACCAGCAACGAAAGCTACGGTCACGGCGGCGCTGCCGTCAGCGGCACGGGCACCGTTTCCACCGCCGAGGCCTATTTTGAGGGCGGCTCCAGTCTCAACACGCCCGCCGAGCCTCTGAAGGGCGACGTCACGGTCTCCAAGAACACCCGCGCCAAGCTGGTCAGCGGCGTCCAGGCGGACACCGCCGACACCGCCACCTATTGGAAGGGCACCGGCGACCTGGACGGCACCATCCCGGTGCTGGAGAACTATCCCGTCCCCGAGGCCGCGGACGTGACCTCCGGCTACGTTCTGATGAACGTGCCCTATGCGGCGTTCTTTGCGACCCAGGGTGTGGATGGCGTTGACGCGGTCAGCACCGCTACGCTGAAGACCTACAACCAGACCATGGCCGCCGGCTCCTACCACGATGGCTATGACGCGGTGGAGCCTCTCTCCGACGCGAAGATCCTCGGCGTGACCTACCCGGTGTACGTGGAGGACCTGGAGGATCTGGCCGGCCTGACCAAAGTCACCGACGAGAGCGCTGCCACCATCTCCGTGGCCGCGGGCAAGTCCGGTTTGACCACCAAGGACGTTACCGGTGTTGACGTGCTCTTCGCCAGCGGCGACTACGCCTACTACGTCCTGGAGGACGCGCCGAACCTGTATCTGACGGCCACCAAGACTGTGGACGGTTTTGCCTTCACCGGCCCGGAGGCCGAAGTGGAGTCTGCCGCCTTTGACAGCGTGAA
Organism: uncultured Clostridia bacterium; assembly: GCA_946187475.1. Taxonomy (GTDB): domain Bacteria; phylum Bacillota; class Clostridia; order Oscillospirales; family Oscillospiraceae; genus CAG-103. The sequence goes on from CAMHRJ010000004.1 coordinate 4,343, forward strand.
CATCGCCTACGGCGGCCACCACGCGGACGTGGCCATCACGGTCGCGGACGCGGCGAATCTGACCGACTATGCCAGGCTTTTCGGCGTCGTTGCAACTGTGGACGGCGTGGAATATGCCCTGCGGCATGTGGAGAACCTCTGGCGCAAGTCCGAGACCGGCTGGAACTGGGACGGTGTGGATGGTACCGGCCTCTCCGGAAAGACCATCACGAACCTGAAGTATTACCTCTTCGACGGCACGTCCTACCGCGTGCTGAGCTATGATGTGGACCTCCTGGTGAAGCAGCACGGCGACGCCATCACCGCCTCCTTTGCCGACGCCAGGACCGTCACGGTTACGAACCTGCCGGCAGATATCCAGAACCCCGTCGCCAAGGTCGCCAGCAAGGTGGGCCGGGGCGAGACGCCGGTGGTGATCGCGGAGAACGTCAGCGTGGCCGACGGCAAGATCACCTGCGCCGACGCAGCTGTGAGCAGCACGACCTATACCGTCACCGTCACCAGCGACAACTATGCCGATCTCGCGGCCGAGGCCGTGTCTCCTGCAGCGCCCGAGGCACCTGTGGCTTCCGTGAAGCTGAACAGCAGCGGCAATCCGGTCATCACCTGGGCAGCCGTGGAAGGCGCTGTGCGCTACCAGGTGTTCTGCGCCGTGGGCGATGGCGCCTACAAGCGGATTCTGACCACCGCGAACCTGAAGTGCACTCACAGCAAGAACGTGGCAAATGCCACCACCTATTCCTACAAGGTCTGCGCCATTGACGCCAATGGCTACGTCAGCGAGGACAGCAGCCCTGTCAGCGTGACCACGCGGCCTGCGGCACCCGCGGCGACCGTGAAGCTGAATGCCAGCGGCAATCCGGTCATCACCTGGGCAGCCGTGGAAGGCGCTGTGCGCTATCAGGTGTACTGCGCCGTGGGCGACGGTGCCTACAAGCGGATCCTGACCACCACGAACCTGAAGTGCACCCACAGCAAGAACGTGGAGAGCGGCACCACCTACTCCTACAAGGTCTGCGCCGTGGACGCCAACGGCAGCGTCAGCGCTTACAGCAGCGTCGTGACCGTCAAAACGGGCCTCTCTGCACCGGAGGTCAGCGTGAAGCTCAACGCCAAGGGCAATCCGGTCATCACCTGGAACGCCGTGGAAGGCGCGGCGAGCTACAAGGTGTACTGCGCCGTGGGCGACGGCGCCTACAAGCGGATCCTCGCCACTCCGAACCTGAAGTGCACCCACGTCAAGAACGTGGAGCGCGGCACGACCTACTCCTACAAGGTCTGCGCCGTGGACGCTGACGGTGTGGTCGGCGTGTACAGCACCATCGTCACGGTGACGAACCCGTAATCCTCGCCCCAGAAACGAATCGGCCCCGGCTCTCATTGGAGAGCCGGGGTTTTGGCATAGAAAACCGCCGCACAGGGGGACTGTGCGGCGGGGATGACACAGATGACCAAAGGGGGATTTGATGCACCTGTGGCGGGGGCGTTATTGCGCGGCGGCAGCAACCTCGTCCAGCTTGGCGTCGTAATCCTTCGCCAGCTTGCGATAGTCGATCTTGCCCATGCCGGTGTGGGGCATGTCCGGGATGATCTCGATGGTATCGGGGATGACACTGGCCTCGATCTCGCCATTCATGAGCTCCTTGAGCTCGGCAAGGATTTCATCCTTGACGCGGTCTGTCTTCAGCTGCACGAAGGCAAGACTCTTCTGGCCCTGTGCGTGGGCGCGGTCCTTCACGCCGACCACGGCGCAGCTGAGCACGTCCTTGTGCTTGCCCAGCACGCTCTCGATGTGGGCGGGGAAGACCTTGTGGCCGTTGTGCATGACGATCATGCGCTTGATGCGGCCCTTGATGTAGATGAAGCCGTCCTCGTCCATGGTGCCGATGTCGCCGCTGTGGACCCAGCGGGTGCCGTCGGGGTGGGTGAAGATGACGTTGTCGGTCTCGGCGGGATTGTTCAGGTAGCCCAGCATCAGGCCGGGGCCGGAGATGCAGATCTCGCCTTCCTCGTTGTAGCCCAGCTCTTCGGTGGTGCCGGGCTTGAAGATGCCCATGGTGTTCATCAGCAGGGGATAGCCCACGCTGAGAGAGCGGAAGTTGCCGTTGCAGCTGCAGCAGGCAGCGGAGCTGACCTCGCTCATGCCGTAGCCCTGGGAGAGCGGGAACATGGCGCCGCGCTCTTTCAGGAAGCCGTTGAGCTTGGCCTCCAGACCGGCGTTCATGGTGTCGCCGCCGGAGCCGGCGGTGACGAAGAAGTCCAGCATGAAGCCGTCCTTCATCTCCTTGGAGTTCATGAGCTTCTCATAGTGGGCCGGGACCATCAGCGTGTGCTGGGGCCGGTACTGCTTGATGTACTTGCCCACGGAGTCGGAGTCGAACTTGGGGATGATAATCATCTCCAGGCCCAGGCTCAGAGGCATATGGAGGCTCGCCACCATGCCGTAGGAGGCAAAGGCGGGGATGATGTTCATGAAGCGATGGGTGTGGTCATACTCCACGCCGCAATACTCAAAGTCCAGAGCCACGGCGTTGAAGCCGTCGTTGGTGAACATGACACCCTTGGGCGCGCCGGTGGTACCGCCGGTGAGGGCGATGCCGGCCAGCTCGAACTCACAGTAATCCACGGTGGGCACGTCCACGCCCTTGCCCAGGTCCATGAAGGTGGACCAGCGCAGCACGTGATCGTCATAGGGCGTGCGGTCCGGGAATTTCAGTCCGGCCAGGAACTTCATCAGACCGCCGGGCATGCTGTTGCGGATGGAATAGACCACCATGAACTCCGCCTGAGCGTGCACTTCCTTGGACAGAAGCAGGCTCTTGATGTTGGGCGCCGCGTCAAGGATCAGCAGCAGGCGGGAGTTGGCATTTTTCATGAAGTTGGCCACGGTGCCTGCGGTGTTGCGCGGGTCGAGGACCATGGCGGCGGCGCCGAGCTTGTTCAGCGCGTAGAGGGACACCACCAGCTCCGGAACGGTGATGGAGCTGAAAGTGACGATATCGCCCTTCTTTACGCCCAGAGCGGCGAAGGCAGCGGCGCACTGATCAATATCCTCGATCAGCTTCCCGTAGGGAATCTGATTCTGGAAATAGTTGATGGCGATGCTGTCCAGATTGTTCTGATTGACTTTAACCAGATGCTGGTAAATGGACTCCTTCGGCAGCTCAACCTGCTTCGCTTCCTCTGAGAAGAACTGAAGCCAGGGCTTCTGCTCGGAAGGTTTCATACGAATATTTTCTGTCATTTGAATGGTTTCCCCCTTACTGGCTGCCACATCATTGGGCGGCGTTCTTCCCCCGCATAATGCCCATGATAAACGTGTATAACAGCCAAATTCCGTAATATATTGCATCCTGACTGCGGTTTTATCGCAACAAAATCGCAAATCTGGAACTTTTTTAACAATGTTAGACGAAGCGTGTGATAATAAACATTCTTGCAGGTATAAGATGGAAAAAGAGCTGAAATCTCCCCAATACCAGGCTGGTATTGGGGAGATGATGGCTGCGAGGGTTACTTGTTTTTCGCGTCGAAGCGGTTCAGAATCGCCGCCAGCTGGGCGCGGGTGGAATTGCCCTGGGGCTTGAAGGTGCCGTCCTCCATGCCCAGGATGATGCCGTTTTCCACGGACCAGGCCACGGCGGGCACAGCGTATGCGCTGATGCTCTTGGCGTCGGAGAATTTCAGCGCGGTGCTCTTGGGCTCACCGCCGGCATAGCGGCAGAGCATGGCGACCATTTCCTCACGGGTGATGCTGCGGTTCGGCGTGAATTCGGTCTCGGAAGTGCCGTTGACCACACCGTTGGCGTAGCACCAGATCACAGCGTCCTTGTACCAGTCTGCAGCCAGATCGGTGAAGGGGCAGTAGATGCCCTTGGTGTCGGGAGAGCCGGCCATGCGGTAGATGACCGTGGCAAACTCGGCGCGGGTGGTGGTGCCTTCGGGCGCGAAGATCGTGTCGCCCGTGCCCTTCATGAGGTTGTGCTCCCAGACGTAGTACACATTATCATAATACCAGGCGCCCTTGCTCACATCCGTGAAGGGGAACTTCCCGGCGGGATTGGTGTCGTCAGCAGGCTTGGTGTCATCGCCAGGCTGGGTGTCATCGCCAGGCTGGGTGTTATCGCCGGGCTTGGTATCATCGCCGGGCTTGGTATCATCGCCGGGCTGGGTATCATCGCCGGGCTTGGTGTCATCGCCGGGCTTGGTATCATCGCCGGGCTGGGTATCATCGCCGGGCTTGGTATCATCGCCGGGCTTGGTGTCGTCACCGGGCTTGGTGTCATCGCCGGGCTTGGTGTCATCGCCGGGCTTGGTGTCGTCGCCGGGCTGGGAGTCGTCGCCGGGCTGGGAGTCGTCGCCGGGCTGGGTGTCATCGCCGGTGTCCGCGTCGCGCTCCGGCAGGACCTTCAGGATGCAGTCCGCCATGTAGGCGTGGCCGGCCTTGGTGGGGTGGACGTTCCAGACGATGTTGTTCATGGCGCCTTCTTCACTGAGATTGGTGATGAAGGTCTCGGTGCCGGTAGTGTCGGCAAAGAGATAATCCCGGTGGTGGTTGGCGGTGTACTTCAGGAAGAAGTTCACGCTGTCCACCGTGGGCTGCAGAAGGAAGCCCAGATTCGTGTTGGAATTCTCAGACAGCACCATGCCGGAGAAGGCGTTATACAGGCCCACCACCACGATGGTGACGTCGGGGTTGCGCTCGTAGATATCGTTGATGCTGGCGTTGAAGTTCTGCTTGAAATTGTTGATGGAGGTGCGCAGTGCCCGGGTCAGAGTCGCGAGCACCACGGGCACCTTGCCGGCGGTGTTTGCGCCCTTCAGCAGCTTCAGCATGGCGGCGCCGGGATCACTCTCAGCGTCCAGATATTCCTTGGCAGCCTTGTAGATGGGATTGTCGTTTTCCTCGTTGTACAGCTCGTTGATGGCCTTGGTGAAGGAGTAAGAAACCACATCGTTGGAGCCCACGTTGATGGTGATGAGATCGGCGCTGTCGATGGAGGCCAGATAGTCATCCCGATGCTCATCCAGAATGGAGGTGTCGATCAGGGCGCCGAAGGTGTCGTGCCACATTTTGTAATCGGGGTCGTGAATCTCGCCCTCCAGCATGTAGCGCAGCTCCACGGAGCGGAAAGCGCTCCAGCCGAACTGCTGCAGCTTTGCGCCGGTGGCCTCGGCCACGATGCTGTGGTAGGCGCCGGGCACGGTGCACATGGCGTAGTTTTCTGTGCCCTCCACCGTGTAGCCGGCGGAGATGCTGTCGCCAAGGCAGGTGTAAATGCCGTACTGCTTGACGTTTTCCCTCGTTGCGGCGGCTGCGGTGACGCACAGCGTGCCAAAGAGCATGACCACTGCCAGCAGCAGAGACAGCAGCCGCTTGGTCGTGCGAACGGTTTCCTTCATTTCAGTTTCCTCCTGATGGAATTGCCGCCAAGGCGATGACGGCTTGCTGAAGGATATTCCTTATTAGAAATAGAATTATCGCAAAAGCACATAATTAAATTTTATTTAAGGATTTTACATAGCGAATCAAAGATGAGCGTTATGGAAATCATATCCAGCTCTTACTTGCAAAACTTCCCAGCTGCGAAAGTTTTTTGCGATAAAACCGAAAAAATTTTGCAATATAGGGTGAAGATGTGTTATGATAGACGCAGCCCGGATTCTCCGGGTGAGTCTTGACAGGAGTGGCGCCGCCATGGACGAAGCTGTAACACATCTCGCTCCGGACGAAGAGCGGATCTTAAAAATTGCAAATGGCGACCGCAATGCGCTCAGCACGATGTATCTGCAGCACAAGGGTGCGGTGTTCGGTTTCGCGCTGTCCATGCTTCATGATCGGGAGCGGGCAGAGGACGTGATGCAGGAGACCTTCATCCAGCTGTGGAACTCAGCCGCGTCCTATGTCCCCCGGGGCAAGGACCCGCTGCCGTGGCTTTTGGGCATCGCGAAAAATCTTGCCTTGCGCCGGATTCGGACGGACAGTCTCACGGTCAGCATGCCGGAGGAGCATACCGATCCCGCAGATCCGTTGGATCACTATCTGGCCGCGGAGAATAAGATCGTTTTGCGTTCTGTGATTGCGACATTGTCGGAGGAGGAGCAGCAGATCATCATGCTGCATGCCGTCTCCGGACTCAAGCACCGGGAAATTGCCGATTTGCTGGATATGCCGCTTTCCACCGTTTTGAACAAATACCGCCGATCCTTACAGAAGCTGAAAAAGCAGTTGGGGGAATCCATATGAATGAATCTCAACTCAATAAGCGATTGCGTGAGGAAGTCGAGCAGTTGGCACCCAACCGGCTGGAGGAGCTGATGGCAGCCTGCGATCAGCCGCCTGCACCCCGGAAGGATGGCCGGGTTATTGAACTGGGCTGGCAGCGCAAGCGCCGCAAACCGCGGTTCCTGGCTGTTGCCGCCATGCTGATGGTCATCATCGGGCTCAGCGCCTTCTTTGGGGCCAAGGGTCTGGATCGCAGCGTGCTGATCTTCGACATCAATCCCAGCGTTTCCATCACGGTCAATGGTTTTGACCGGGTCTGTGAGGCCCACGCCAACAACGACGACGCCCTGCGTCTGCTGCGGGTGGACGACATGAAGGGCAAGTCCCTCTCCAGCGCCATCACAGAGCTGACGGAAAAGCTCATCCGTGCCGGCTACCTCTCCGCCACGGACAACGGCATCCTGGTCTCCGTGCAGGAAACCAGCGATAAGCGCGCCGAGGCGCTGAAGTCCACCGTGCTGACCACCCTGGCCAAGACCGCCGGCTCTTCCGCCATTCGTCCTGCCGTGCTCTACCAGCGCATCGGAGACGATCAGGTTTCTCTGGGCAACGCTTCCCCCGGCAAGTCCGCGCTGGTGAAGACGCTTGCCGTCGCCTCCGACCGGATGGACGAAAACGACCTCTGTGATCTCAGCGTCCAGGACCTGCTGTACGTGATGAACACCGTCTCTGCCAAGCCCGACTCGGCGGAGATGCGCGGTGTCCTGAATCAGGATCAATACCAGAATTCTGAAGCAATCGCTGCCCTGGCGGCGCAGATCTGCCCGGCGGACGTTTCCGCAGATTCCGTGGCCACGGTGCTGGAATGCTATGATCAGGAGCTGGCCTATGTTGCCAATGTGGAGACCAATGGCGCAAACTATGCCTATACGGTCTCTGCCATCAGCGGCGAGGTACTGGAAACCGTCGTTACGCCGACGGAGCCTCCCATTGAGCCGGCGCCTCCGGCTGTAACGCCCGATCCGGTTCCTGTTGCCCCCGAGCCGACGCCGATTCTGCCCGAGCCGACGCCTGTGGAGCCGACTCCGGCAGCCCCAACGCCGACGCCCGAACCAACCGAGGAGCTTCCGGAAGAGACCGAGACCCCAGCGGAGGAGACGGCGGAGACTGCCGCTTCCGTGAGTCCCGTAGAAATGATCCAACGGGTTAAGTATATTGTGGATGTGATCGACTGGATTTTTTAATCCGATTTCAACACCCCAAAATGAAACAGCCTGCTGAAATGACTCAGCAGGCTGTTTTTCCTTTGACTCTTTATTCTACTTTTGAGATGATTCCGTTGTGGAGGAAGAAGAGCAGCTTTTCCTGCACCGGCAGACCCGTCATGCGCGCCATGGCGCCGGCATAGGCCCGCAGCTGACTGGCGTAGTAGGCCGTGCGCTCCGGCACGGTCTCCGGAGCAATGCGGTCAGTCTTGTAGTCCACGATGATGAGCCTGCCCTCCTCTTCAAAGCAGCAGTCCACCACGCCCTGGAGCAGCACCGGGTCCTCCGGACCGCCGGCGAACAGCTCCGAGGCCGGCACCAGCAGGGAGAACCGTTGCTCCCGTTTGAGCGTTCCGGCGGCCTCCGCCCGCTGCATCCGTTGACCCAGAGAGGACGCCGCCAGCGCCCGAATGGAACGCACCTGCACGGCCTTGGCTTCCCGCTCCGAGAGGAATCCTTCCGCCGTGAGTCGGCGGATCTGGGCCGAGACCGCCGTGTCCGTCTCCGTGTCGCCGAAGTGGAGATACTGCATCACCCGGTGGGTGGCGGTGCCCCGCTCGGCCCCGGTCAGCGGCCGGTCGCCGGTGCGGAAGTCCGGGGTCCGGAAGCTGGGCTTCGGCCCCTGCAGCATGGGCGCTCCATCCTCCGCCTCGGCGGGGGATTTGTGCTTTTTCAGCTCCGTCGCCGTGACCTTGGAAGGCAGCGCGGATGCTGCCATGTGGGGATAGAGGAAGCTGAGCCGTTCTGCCAGCGTCCGGTCCTGCTCCGTTTCCTCCGCGCCGAAGGTCAGCTGCTCCAGGGGCAGCAGCTCTGCCGTTTCCGGAACAGAGACCGTCAGTGTCTCCCTCGTAAGCTGTATCGCGTTCTCTCCCTCCGGCAGCAGCGCCGTCCGCAGCAGCCAGAGAATGGGGCTGCCCGCCTCCCGCAGCAGTTCCGGGGCAATGGGCCCCGGGCCGTCGGCGGCGCAGCTCTCCAGCGCGCCGTCCACGTCCTGGAAGGTGCCGGTCATGACGAGACGCTCCTTGGCCCGGGTCATGGCCACATACAGCAGCCGCATTTCCTCAGACAGGGTCTCCCGCGTCAGCCGGGCGGCAATGGCGCTGCGGGCGAAGGTGGGGTACTGTACGCCCTGCTCCAGATCCACGCACTTGGGGCCAAGCCCCAGGGTGGGGTGGATCAGCACGTCGTCTCTGGCGTCGCTCTGGTTGAAGCGCCGGGCCAGATCGCACAGGAAGACCACCGGGAACTCCAGTCCCTTGGAGCGGTGGATGCTCATGATCCGTACCGCCTGCTTCACGCTGCCGCCGGCAGGCTCCCGACCCTGCTCCGCCTGCTGCCGCAGCCACTGTACAAAGCGGTGCAGCCCCCGGTAGCCGGTGGATTCAAAGGTACGCGCCAGCTGCAGCAGCTGCATCAGGCGCTCGGTGCGCATTTCACCGTCGGGCATGGCGGAGCACAGTGCCATGAGATCCCGGTCGTCATAGAGATACCACAGCAGCTCCGTCAGCTTCAAATCCGGCGCCCGCTCCCGGCAGCGGGAGATCATCTCCCAGGCCGACCGGGCGTGATCGTCGGTCTCTGCCGCCGATTTCAGCGCCGTGCAGAAGTCCGTCTCCCGGTTCTGCTCCCGGATGGATGCCAGCTCGTCGGAGCTGAAGCCGAACAGGGGAGAGGTCAGTACCGCCAGCAGCGGCACATCCTGGTGAGGGTTGTCGATGACACTCAAAAGCGACACCAGCACCGAGATCTCCAGCGAATCGTAAAATCCTCCGCCCTGCTCCGAGGCCACGGGGATGCCCCTGGCGACCAGCGCCCGGCGGTAGACCGGGCCGATGCTGTTGGCGCTGCGCAGCAAAATCACCATGTCGCCGCAGCTGCAGCCCTCGTCCATGAGCTTCCGGATGCGCTCTGCCACATATTCCGCCTCCAGCTGGTGGCGCTCGTAGACCGCGTGTTCACCGGCGTCCGGCAGCTGCAGCAGGCAGAGCTCCGGCGCCTCGCCGCCGGCCATCTCCGCCAGACCGCATTTCAGCCGGGCGTTTTCATCGTAGTCCAGCTCGCCAAGCCTGGTTGACATAATTTTTTCAAATACATGGTTTACACCTTCCAGCACCGCGCCCCGGGAGCGGAAATTCTCCTGCAGCAGGATGCGCCGGGCTTCGCCCGGTCCGGCTGCCTCGGCAGGGGAGAAGGTGTTGTATTTCTCCAGGAAAATGGTGGGGTCGGCCAGCCGGAAGCGGTAGATGGACTGCTTCACGTCGCCTACCAGGAACAGCCGTTTCCCGCTGTCGGAGACCGCGCGGAAAATCTGGTCCTGGACCTCGCTCACGTCCTGATATTCGTCTACCATGACCTCGTGGAACTGCCGGGACACGGATGCTGCCAGCTCCGTGGGATTGCCCTGCTCGTCGGTGAGCAGCTGGGCTGCCAGATGCTCCAGATCGGCGTAGTCCACCAGTCCCCGGCGGTGCTTTTCGGCGGTGTAGCGCCGGTCGAATTCCACCGCCAGCTCCAGCAGCCGGATCATGGCCGGGGCGGTGCTGCGCAGGTCGGAGAGCATGGTCTCCGAAGGCTCGGCAAACTGCTTCTGCAGCTTTTCCACGGCGGCCTTGCAGCGCTTGCGGGTGGCCTGGGCCCGGTCCTTCAGCTCCGGCTCCGGGGGATTGCGCACGGCCAGCAGCTTGGGGAATTCGATGTTCCCCAAAGCTTCCGCCATGGCGTCCCAGCCCACTTCGGCGGCGGAGACCGCGCGATAAATGCCGTCTGCCGTCTCGGCGAAGCTGTCGCCGTAGGGTTTCATGAGCCAGTCCCGCCCGCGAATCTCCTGGAGCATGGCGTCCATGGTCCAGGACCAGTAGCGCAGGGCTTCTCCTGCGTCCTGCAGCAGCTCCTGGCCCCAGGGAGTCTGACCGGCGTCGGTGACGCCCTCTAAGCGCAGCAGATCCATCTGCTGCTCGGCCCAGAGGGCAGGCCGGGCATGGCTCTGCATTTTTTCATAGAGCCGCAGGGTCAGCGCCTGGAGTCTGCGGTCATCCCGGCCCGCGCCCACGGAGTCCGCCAGCGCCCGGAAGGGCTCGTCCGATTCGATGGAAACGTAAGAATCCTCCAGCAGCCGTTCCAGGGCGGCGGCCTTCAGGGAAATGGCCTGATTCTCGTCCGCGATGCGAAAGTCCGGGGGCAGAGCCAGGGCTGCGCAGTGCTCCCGCAGGAGATTGCCGCAGAAGCTGTGGATGGTGCCGATCTGGGCCCTGCTGCACAGGGCCATCTGTCGCCGGAGGGCGCGGTTTTCCGGTTCGGCGGCACTCCGCCGGGAGATTCCCTCCAGAATGCGGCTGCGCAGTTCTCCGGCAGCGGCCTTGGTGAAGGTGATGATCAAGAACCGGTCGATGTCCACGGGATTTTCGTCCGTCAGATAGGCCATGAGGCGCTCGGTGAGCACCCGGGTCTTTCCGCTGCCGGCGGCGGCGGAGACCAGCACGGCGCTGCCGCGGCTTTGGATTGCCTCAGACTGCGCCGGGGTGAAACGCATTTCAGCCATCTCCTTCGCCTCCTTCCAGCCTGGCCCAGACCTCGTCCGGGGTCAGCGGCGTGATGATTCGATGGCAGTCGCCGCCCACGCCGGGTTCAAAGCGGCAGACGCTCTTGTAATCGCAATAGGTGCAGGCGGTGTCCTCCGCGCTGCGGTAGATGGGCTGGGGCTGGATGCTGCCCCGGCGAAGCTCCCGGGCCAGAGTCAGGAGCGTGTCCTCGATGTGGCGGGCCAGCAGGCCCATTCGCTCCGCACTGGCAAGCGCGACGCCTTTGCCGGCGGTGCCCCGGGCGCTGCGCACCTTGACGTAGCGCTTTTCCGGCTCGTTGTCCATGGCGTCGGGCACGCCGTCAGACTCCAGCACCAGACCGGAGCGGCGCAGCTCCGAGGCCCGTTTTTTCTGCAGCTCCGCCTCCGGCATCCGCTCCGATGCTGACAGCACCGGGTCCCGGGCCGGGTGGTACAGGACGCCCGCCGGGATAACCTCCCGGCCATAGCGCTCCGCGCCCACCTTGCCCAGGGCGAAGAGATACAGCAGCATCTGCAAGTCCATACCGTAGAGCACGTCTGACAGGGAAAACACCTTGCGGCCGGTCTTGTAGTCCACCACCCGCAGATAGAGCTTTCCGTCGTGGACCCAGCCGTCCACCCGGTCGGCGATGCCCGTCACAGTCAGGCGGGTCTCCCCGTCAGAGAGAGTCACCGGCGGCAGGGCCTCCCGGTCGGAAAAGTCCAGCTCGAAGTCCAGCGGCACAAAGTCGCTGCACCGCAGTTCCTGGGCCATCTCCAGCACGATGGTCTCCACGCTGCCGGTCAGACGCTTGAAGAGATAGATGAACCGGGGGCTCTTGTCCTGAAAGTCCTGCATCTCCACGTGGATGTATTCCTCCACGCGTCTGCGGGTGCAGGCGCGAAGCTCTTCGTCCGTGATCTGCTGAAACCCGCCCATAGCCGCGGCGTCGGCAGCCACGCCCTGCAAGATGGCGTGGAAAAAGGTGCCGATCTCTGCCGCGGAAAAGGCGCTGCTGCGCCGGGGCTGAGCTTTCAGTCCGAATTTGAGAAAATATGCATAGCGGCAGCGGGCATACTGCTCCGACCGGGTGGCGGAAAGCCGGGTCTGACTGCCATAGAGGGCGGCAGCCCGCTCCGGGGTGAGATCCTCCCGCAGAAGATGCGCCCGGCGCTCAAACTGCCGAAGCTTTTCCGGTGCCCGCTGCTGGAACCAGTCAAAGGCAGCCCTGCAGCGCTCGTCCTCCACGCCCCGCAGATACCGGGCCGCCAGGGACAGGGCCGGCGCGGCTGCGTTCTGCCGCAAGGCGGTCAGGTCTACTGCCTCGGTCTCCGGGCCGAACATCTGCCGGATGCGCTCCACGAAGTAGGCCGGCCGCAGGGGCTGGCCTTCGGCGTCCAGCGCCGACCAGCAGACCGTCAGGGTCTCTTCCGGCAAGGCAAGACAGCTGGCCAAAAGCGCATACTCCCGCCAGAGATCGTCCTCCCGTCCGCCGCCAATGTCCAGCTCCAGCTCCAGCAGCCGCCGGCGGTCATCCACAGAGAACACGCCGCCGGGATCACCGGCACTGGGCACGCGATCATCGGAGGCACCCAGTACGATCAGATGCTTGAGCCCTCGGCGGCGCATACGGTCGTAGTCGCCGGCGGTGACCCGGTCCAGGGAGACCGGGATGGTACCGATGTCATAGCGGGAGAGCATGAGCGTGAAGAGCTTGGCGAAGTCCTCGGTGCTGAGCTCCGTGTCGCCCAGCACGGCAGCGGCCTGCTCCAAGGCGGAGACCAGCAGATCCCAGATCTGGGCATATTCCGCTGCCAGAGCCTCCCGGCCGTCGGCCCGGAGGGCATCAGACCGCTCCTCCAGCCGCCGGGCCAGACCCAGCGCGTCGAAGAAGGCGGCAAGGGCCTTCGCCTGACCCTCGGCAGTGGCGGCGTTTTTGCTCTCTCGCTCCAGCACTGCCAGCGGCTCTGCGGCTGTCCGGCGCAGACCATCGATCCGCTGGATCTCGGCCTTTGCCGCGTCGGTGTATTCCTTTCCGTAGCCCTCCGGGTGCAGACTCCAGGGCTCGCTGCGCTTCCACATACCGCCCCGGATGCCCCAGAGGATCGCGTAGTTTTCCAGGGTGTCACAGTCCTCCGGCGTCAGCGCCGTGAGGCCCGTGCGCAGCACGGCCAGCACGTCCTCGCTATCCCAGCCGCCGGTGATCACGTCGTAGGCCGCCGAGATCAGCACGCCCAGAGGCTTCTGCAGCAGGTCCGTCCGCTGGGCGGCGTAGAGGGGCACACCGTAGTGCTCGAACATCCGCTGCAGCGGCTCCAGATAATCTCCGAAGCCCCGCACCGCCACGGCGATGTCCCGCCAGCGGCAGCCGTTTCGGGCTAGCTCCAGCGCTTTGGCCGCGGCAAATTCGCATTCCTCCGCGATGCTCTGGGCCCGGTGGAGGGTGATCCGCTGCTCCGGGTCCGGCTGCTTCTCGGCGGTAAAGCCGAACAGGGCTTCGCTCAGTGCCTGCAGGGCCGGAGCGCGATGACTTTCTTTGGCTTCCAGATGATGCAGCTCCACGGCTACGCCGTGGTCGGTGCAGCGCTGTTTCAGCTCCGCCACGGTGCTCCGCTGGGCACCATAGAGCTCGCTGCCGCCCTCGGGGGAATCCAGCGTGAGATAAAGGGCGATCTCCGCGCCCTGCTCCAGCAGGGCTTCCAGCACAGCCAGTTCCTGGCGGGTAAAATCGGTGAACCCGTCCAAATAGAACCGGGAGCGGGGAGGGCTGCTTTCCGGAATCTGCTCCGCCAGCCGGGTCAGCCGGTCCGAGGGGTCCGCACCGCTCTGGGCGGCTACGGCGTCGTAGCTGGCCAGCACCAAAGCCAGATCGCGCAGCTTATCACCTAAATAGCCGTCGCACTGGTCCGCGGTCTCCAAAAGCTGCTCCGGAGAGGCGCAGGCCAGCTTCAGCTCGTCCACCGCCTGCAGCAGAGACTGCTGGGTCTGGGCTCTGCGCGCGGCGCTGCCATAGAGCTTCAGGCGGGGCGCGATCTGCCCCAGGGCCCGGGCCATGCACAGCAGCCGTCCGCCCTGGTCCAGCAGGGGCGCTGCGCTGCCGCCCAGCTCGTCGGCCACCTTCCGGGCCAGACCCGTGAAGCTCAGCACTTCGGCATAGAGACTGGCGCTGTCGCCGCAGATCCGGCAGAGCTCCCGCTCTGCCTCGTGGCTGTACTGCTCCGGCACCACCAGCAGATTCCCGCCCGCGCGGCGCTGGACCTGCGCGCCCAGGGTCTGCATCAACAGAGATGTTTTTCCCGCGCCTGCCGGACCGTAATAGATGTGCAGCATGGCCATACTCCCTTCGCAATTGTTTTTTCCATTGTATCACATCCGCCATTTGGTTTTCAACCGACAGAAAAGCCCTCCGCCAATGGCGGAGGGCAGGACTGCTTTTTCGGTTCGGTTTAATTCTCGTAGACGCCGGAGCCCATGAACATGGACACGCCGGACTCAAAGTGGCTGGGGGAGACGGTCACGCTGCCGCCGGCCGGCACCTTCTCGGCAGAGGCGGAATAGGTGATGCCGCCCAGGAAGGTGTTCTGATCTTCGTAGAAATACTTGTAGAACAGACGCACCACCGGCAGCTCCTTGTCGGTCAGGTTCATGATGGTGACGGTGTTGTCGCTGTTGTCCACCAGAAGCACCTGATCGCTGGCGAAGGGCAGGGCGTCCACCTTGGCCACCACGCGGGAGATCAGCTCCAGCACCTCGTTCTTGTTATACTGGTGACGGTTGGCCTCCAGCACCACGCAGGACTGGCCGGCGGGCAGGTTGGAGACCTTGAAGCTCACGGCAGTGTCGCCGGAGCGGAAGACGTACTCGGCATACTGGATGTCCTGGTCGCTCTCGTTGAAGAATTGCATGGCCAGGACGTTCTTGACCTCTTCGTCGCTGCCGTCCTCGATGTAGTAGCCGTCATAGCCTGTGGCCAGGGTGCTGATGCGCACGCCGTAGTCCGAATCGGTCATGGTGGTCCAGGGCTTGGCGGGCTCTTCACCGGACTCGGTCACGTCGGTGGCGACGTTGGTTTTGTTGCTGTCGCCGACGTTTTCGTACTGGGCGACCTTATCCTCGTCCAGCTTCACGGCGTCCTCGCGGGCCTCCTCGGCCTCCTTCTGCGCTTCCTTCTCCTCGGCCTTTTTGCTGTCGCCGCCGAAGATGGAGCTCAAAACGCCCTTGGATTCCACGTCCGCGGAGCCGCTGGCGCTGCCGGAGCCGGCGGAGCCGCCCTTGGCGGAGAAGAAGATCGCCAGCGCGATGGCCAGAATTGCGATCACGGCGATGCCGGTCCAGAGAATGGTGCTTTTGGTTTTCGCGTCAGAAGCGCTCGCCTTCTTCTCGACGGCTTCTGCCTCTGCTTTCGCTGCAGCCTCGGCCTCCGCCTTGACTGCGGCTTCCTGTTCGTTCAGGCTGCGTTCTTCGTCATTCATTTGCGTTGTCCTCCTTCAGAATGCTGCGGCATGCGCCGGGGGTTGCGCGCATCAGATCGCAGCGGTATTGCGGTTTTTTGTCATAGGAACCGGTCTCGGTATAGACCATGGCGGCGCAGGAGCGGCAGGCGTCCTTCGCGTCGCAGGCGGCGCACTCCGGCGGCAGATGAATCTCCCGGGTGACGGCGCGCAGCTGGTTCCAGGCCTCCGTGGGCGACATCTCGCTCAGATCGAAGCTGGGCCGGTCCATCATGGCGCACAGGAGCATCCGACCGTCCCAGGTGAGCCAGAAGGTGCTTTTTCCGGCGCGGCAGCGCACACCGTCGCCCTCACAGTCGAAGGTGGCGTCATCCTCCAGGGGGCAGTGCTGCTCCACGCTCTCACAGTAGCGGAGCAGGTCCTCCCGTCCGCGCTGGAGATAGCGGATGCGGGCCTCTACTTTGGCGCATTCCTCCGGCGAGAAGCGGTTGTTCTGGCCGATGCTTGCGGCGTCCTTGCGCAGGGGCGGGAACATGTAGCTGGTGGCCTGCAGGATGAGCTTTCGCTCATCGCTGTAGCGGATGATCTCCTCCAGATCGCAGACGTTGTCCGGTGTGACGGAGCAGTTGAGCTTCACGTTGATGCCTGCGTCCTGCAGCGCTTCGATGGCGTGGGTGACCACGGTGTGGCCCGTGGGATGCTGGCACAGACGCATGTAAGTTTCATCCGACGCGCCGTAGAGCGTGATGTTGATGCGCTGGGGCGGATTCTCCTTCAGCCAGGCCACGGTCTCATCGTCGATGAGGGTGGCGTTGGAGTTGATGCTCAGAACAAAGCCCATGGCCCGCAGCTTGGTATACAGCTCCCGGAACCCGGGGTAGGTGAAAGGTTCGCCTCCAGTGAGCAGCAAAAGCAGCATCCCCTGGGCCTTCAGCTCCTCGGCGATCTCCAGCCATTCCTCCACGGTGCGCAGGCGCTTGCCGCTTTTTTGAACCTCCTCCGCCGACATGCGCACATAGCACATCCGGCAGTTCATGCTGCACATGGGTGTCAGCTCGAAGACGCCGGAAATGGGGATTCCGGCAACATCCGCTTTGCGGTGCAGGAACTCCACCAGCTCGCTGGAGCCCTTTTGTGCAATCAAGGTGTATCCCTCCAAATCGTTTCTTTCAGCAGATCAACGGCGCGCTGATCCGGGGTGCAGCGGAGAATCCAGACCGGAAGCTCCGTGCACAGGCGCGTAACAATGGAAATGACGCGCGTATGGGCCGAATTGTTCCACCGGGGCAGGACCATTTCGGAATAGAGCTTGCGAAAGGCCTCCGCCGGTTTCAGCAGTTCGATGGTGTTTTCCGGCGCTTGTTCCAGTACCACGAGGGCACGGATGGGCACGGATTCATTGCGGTAGATGCCGCTGCTGCCGGCGAAGGGGCCGCCGAAGGCGGTCCAGTGCCCATCCGCCATGCGGAGCAGGCTGCGGTCACCGTTGATGGTGTCGGCGTTTTCATACTGCTCCCAGAGCTCGGCCTGGGTGCTCTTGCCCGTGCCGGAGGGGGCGGTGAACAGAATGCCCTCTCCGCGATAGCGAATCAGAGAGCTGTGCAGACTCACGGCGCCCAGAGACGCAAGCGCGATCTCCAGGTCCGAAAGGTCCAGCAGATGCATCAGATCCCGGACCCGGTCTGCCTGCTCGGGATAGATCCATCCGCGCATATGCAGCGGGTCGGCCTTCCGGATTTGGACGCATCCGGCCGGTTTGATGGCAGCGGAGAAGATGCGCTCGATCAGGAAACTGTCCTCCGTTTCCCAGACCCGGGGATTCTGCTCATGCATTACCGTGCCGGTAATCTCCGGATGCCCTATCGTATAATCCAGGGTGCAGTCCGGCGTTCCTTCCCCGGTCAGAAAGGGCGCACAGCTTTCCGGCACCTCCAGCTCCACCGGCGAGGACACGCGCCAGATGGCGCCGGCCAATTGCAGTTGGTAAACGTATTCGTCCATTTTTACACCTGTTCGGTTTACAATAATTGTCTATCAAATCATTGTAATCGAAATCCCGCAAAGATGCAAGCGCCAATCGGACAAAATAATGAATAATCAGGATAAAAAATAATCACTCCGCCGGGAACTTCCCGACGGAGTGATCGTATGTAAGATTTAGAAAGCTCAGTCGATGGGCTCGTACCACTTCATGACGTCCAGAGGATTGCGGTTGGCCTTCTCCCAGTCGACCACGTCCTCCACATCCCAGCAGGGAGGCTCGCCCTTGCCGGTCTTGGCCATCTTCAGCGTGGCCTGCTCGGCCTCGTTCAGATTGCCCTTGGCTTCCAGCTTGGCGGCGATTTCCTTACATTTGGCCTTCATGATGAGCTTGAAGGGCAGCGGCAGACGGTTGATGTCGAAGCGGCCCTGCTTGACGAAGACCTTCACACCGGCCAGACCGTTGGCCTTGCTGCAGTTCTCCTCAGCGCCGGGATACACCGGGCTCATGCCAACCTGCACGACGGCCTTGACATCGTAATCCTTCATAACCTTGCTCAGACCCACGACCTTACCGGCCAGCGCCCAGCCGACGTAGATGACTTCCATGCCCTTGGGCAGCTTGAGATTCTTGGTGCTGTAGCAGGGGATCGCAAGCTTGCGGGACATCTCTCTGGCAAGGAACTCGCAGGAACCGGTGGTGGAACGATAGATGATCGCACTGATCATGGATAATACCCCTTTCCCTATTTCGGCTGCGCCGTAAGCGCACCCTTTATTCCATAATTGTGGATGGTAATATCATACCTGTAAATGCACGGATTGTCAATCGGAAATTGTGGGATTTTACAGCATTGTAAAGGAAATGTCAGATTTTTTTCACTTGCAACAGATTCGAGATGGGGCTATAATATACTCTGGTATTTTTCCAGAACATACACATTATATTTTTATTTTTCAGAAGGGTGGGAAGACCCATGAATGAACTGCCTGAATTCAATGGTTGGCAGGGCGTTCGCGCGCTGGGTGCGGGACGCTGCGGCGAGACCTTTGAGATCGAGCGCAACGACGGATTCGGCGCCGCCGAGCACGGCGCGCTGAAGCTGATCAGCATTGAGGCCGCCAGCGACGCAGAGGAAACCGCGCGTCTGCGCAGTCAGCTGGAGAATATGAGCCGTGTCCTCCGGGCGTCGGAGAGCATGAGCGACAGCAAAAACATCCTCCCCTGGCGTGACCACGCCATCCGCCGCTATGCCGACGGCAGCGGCTGGGAGATCAGTCTCCGCACGGACATGGCCGTGCCCCTGGAGCGGTACATCCGCTCCCACACCTACGGCGAGACGGACGTGGCCCGCATCGGCGCCGGCGTCTGCCAGGCGCTGAGCCTCTGCCGGGACCGGGGCATCGTCCACGGCGACGTGAAGCCGGAGAACATTTTCGTCAGCGGCGGCAACTTTGAAGGCTCCCTGGACGTGCGTCTGGGCGACTTCGGTATGTCCACGCTGGTGCAGGACGCCGCCGGCGACTTTGCCGCGCCCGAGGTGCTCTGCGGCGAGGCGCCCAGCGCCGAAAACGACGTCTATTCCGTGGGCATGGTGCTCTACTGGATGCTCAACGACCGGCGCATCCCCTTTGCGCCGCGGCC
>CAMHRJ010000005.1 GCA_946187475.1 uncultured Clostridia bacterium
AACGGAGGCGGCTGTTCTACAGTCTACTATATCGCTACAGCGATATAGTCATATCATCAAGCTATTTTGCCTGCATTTCGCATCCAAACGAAATTTAAACGAAATCTTTTCGCCACATTTCGCGAAATTTCGGGTCGATTTCGCGAAACGGGGTTACGTTTGCAATCTCAATGTCGGAAAAAGCGGATAAAAAGCAGCATTTTGATGCTGAAAAAACGGACAAAATAGAAATGGTATTTTACAGCTTGTTGGTTCTCACAAAAGATGAGCCATTCTTAATTTCTCTCTTGGAGTTCAGAGCGAAGGAAATCAAGGCTGTTCTACTTTTGGCTCTGCGTTCCGAGAATGGCGAGAACAACGCCGATGGCGGTGATGCCGCAGGCGATCCAGAGGACAGCCGGCACCGGCAGCGCGTCATACAGTTTGCCGGCTGCGAGACTTGCGAGCACGGCGCCGAGCGTCGTCATGCTGAAGGCGAGAGACTGCGCCTTGGCGCTGTCCTCAAACGGAACCGTTTCCGCCACATAGTCCACGATCGCCGCCGTGTAGAGCGCAAAGCTCGGCGCCTGCAGCAGAAACACCGCAAACAGCAGCGGCACACTGGCCGCGAGCGGCATGGCCGCCGCCTTGAGCGCGAAAAACACGAAGGCAATGCGCATCAGATCCGCGCTGCGGCGCCCGCCGCGCAGCCTGCCGAAAAAGACCATGACCGGAATCTCCACCGCCGCCATGAAGCCGTTTAAGAGACCCATGGTGCCCGTATCACCGCCGGCATAGCGCGTGACATTGATGAGGAAGTTGGTGGAGGTATTGTGGCCAAAGAAGATGAGCGCCGCACCGAGCAGCAGCACGGCAAATCTCGGCTCGCCGCGCAGAAACGCCGCCATCGTGCGGCCGCGGGCGGAAAACGCCTCCGCCTTTTTCTCCCCGGGCACATAGCCCCGGCGAAGCCATGCGTGCGACAGGGCCTGCGCAAGCACCATCAAGAGTCCCGCCCACGGCAGCACGCGCACACCGGCGGCCTTGACAATCGCGCCGAGCACTGTGCTCATGAGTACGAAGCAGCCTGAGCCGACGCCGCGAGCCACACCGTAATTCACCGCCTGTCCGCTGTGGACACAGTCCACAAAGAGCTTGAGATTGAGCGAATTGAGGCTGATGGAAAAGGCGATAAACAGCGCGAAGGCCGCGCTCGTGACCGCACCCATCACCGGATGAAGTGCCAGCGCAAGCAGCGCCGCCGCCTGCAGCGCCAGCCACGGCCAGATCAGACGCCACGCCGTGAGCGTCTCGCTGCGGTCAATGAGGGCGGAGAGCTCCGGCCCCAGCACCGCGCCGAGCAGATTTCCCACCGCCATCACGACGCCGAGCTGCGCATTCGTATAACCAAGCCCCTGCAGATACACCGCGGCGAAGCTGATGCACACACAATAGCCCATCCAGAAAGAGCCCTGCACGGCGGAGTACCGCCCCGTGAGGGCGTTTTTTTGTTCCATCTTAAAGCGCTCCCTTAAATAATTAGCAGCGCAAATATTAGCACCCAAATTGTGGCGTGTCAAGCCGATTTTGCGCTCGAAACCCCGTGTATCATTCAAAGACTGCCCATAAACGACAACAATTTTTGCTACAGCATTCAGAACGTTATGGTGTGCCCGAAGAGCTTCGCGAGCAGGCGATGAAGGATCTGGATGATATGCAGAAGGAGATTCATCGCGGCTTCCATATTCAGTGCAAATCGCATGAGATTTGTTTTGAAAACTGATATTTCGGGGAAGAAAGAATAGCTCAAATGTTGAATCCAGTGTTTCTTCAAGTGGACTGCACGGCGATTTCCTGAAAGAAATTGCCGTGCAGTCTTATTTGTGATATGATATAAAACAAAGTGTTTTCCGGACATATCAAGAAAGGAAATGGAGCTATGAGCTACTATCTTTTAAGAGAGACCATACAGCCTTGTGCAAAGCCAGATGTTTTCGGAAATAAGACTACCCAGTTTGTTGCTGTGCTGACAACGCCTGAATGGGAGCTTGAGCGGGAGAGCTTCGATATGGGCATCGAGCTTGATCCGGATACCCGAGACATCCACAACACCAAGGCTGAGGTCAACTATGACTCGCTGACCGGATCCTTTCAGATCCCCGACCGGGAAGATCTGAGAGGAAAAGAATTCTGTTTTGCCTTTGCCTTGGACGAAAAAGGCGTCGTTTTTATCGATGACAGCGGCAAGGCGGAACAGATGATCGATTTCATCCGTCGCACAAAGCGCTGGCGTGAGCCAAGTCTGGAACGTTTCCTGCATGATTTTCTGGAACAGATCGTTGAGCGTGATTTGTCGATCATGGAGCGCTACGAATCTGAGTTGAATCAAATCGAGGATGAGGTCTTGTCTTCTGACGGGCAGGGAAATCTGGCCCGGGTCAACGAGATTCGTAGTGATATCCGCAGGCTGCTTGTGCACTATGAGCAGCTCATCGATATGACGCAGGAACTGGAGGAAAATGAGAATGGCTTCTTCCGTGAAGAAAATCTGCGCTATTTCCACCTTTTCATGAATTATTTAACCAGACGGCACAGCACGGCAACGTCTCTCCGTGATTATACAATTCAGGTACGGGATCTCCATAACACACAACTGGAGGTTCGTCAAAACAAGACTATGACACTTCTTACCGTTATTACAACCATCTTTATGCCGCTGACTCTCATCGCGGGCTGGTATGGTATGAATTTTCGATATATGCCTGAGCTGGAGTGGCGGTATGGTTATCTGGCGGTTTTCGTTTTGAGCGTTGCAATAATAGTCTCTTGCCTGATCCTTTTCAAAAGGAAAAAGTGGTTATAAGACTGTTCAACAGCCCCAGATTGCAGAAAGTATCATACATGACGTACAGCCGCCTCCAACCGGAGGCGGCTGTGCTGCAGTTTGCTATATCGCTGCTCAGTTTCCGCTCTGCGGGGGACAGCGGGATCGCAAAGAAAAGATGAGCAGCCCTACGCTTCCGGTGATGAAAGTGTAGGGCTGGTTTCAGATCAAATTCAGATAATCTCGTCTTCCGTCGACAGCTGCGTGGATGATTACGCTCTTTCGGGAATGGTCGATTTTGTAGAAGAACAGGTATTTTTCAATAATCAGGACTCGGTATCCTCTGGCGCGGAGCGCAGGATATCTGGGCTGAGTTCCGGATTCCGGGAAATCTGCCAGCTGCATCAAACCAGATTCCAGTTTGTCCAGCAGCTCAAGTGCGGCATTTGTGCTCCCGGTCAGCTCTGCACGATATAAAATGATGTCCCGGATCTGCGCCTCGGCTTTGTCGGTTCTCTCAACAAGATATGCCATGCTCAGTCCCTCTTAAGGAGTTCGGCGCGAAGGGAATCGAAGGTCTCCTGCATGGGCGCCACACGCCCGGCACGAACATCGTCTTCTGCCTCACCGAGCATTTCCAGAAGCTCGATCTTTGCCTTCATCTGCTGATATTGCTCATAGCCAAGAGATACTGTGTCACCGCGTCCGTTTACTGTGATGATCACAGCTTCCCGGTTTTCGCGGCACTGACGAGAAATCTCGCTGTATCTGCTTCGCAAATCTGCAGACGGGCGAATGCTTTCTGATAACGACATACTAACGCCTCCTTATATAGTCATATTATACTCTGATTTGACCATTGTCAAGAGCTGCTGCTCAATGTGATATGAATGTGGTCATTTTATTGCCGATAGTCGCAGGATCACTGCATCCGCATCCTCCGTATCGAATCCCTCTGCTGACAGCTTGTTCCGCAGCTCAAGGAGGCAATAGCGGATCAGCTTTCGCTCGGCGGGGGACAGCAGGACAGCGTATTTTCGCTTTGGTCGGAAAAACATGTTCAGCACCCGCTTTCATAGATCAGCTCCGCGAGGACGATTTCCTCCGCGCGGTTTCGGATGCTGTTCATCGCCTGCACCCACGCCATCTGATCCTCTGCTTTCAGCTGCTCGGTGATGCCCTCGCACTCTGCCATCTGCGCCATCAGCAGCTCCGTCATTTCCTCCGCGGCGTGGTCGATCTCCACTAGGTGAGTGTTCAGCGTGCCTGTCATCAGCATTCCGCTGTAGATGGGTTTCCGGTGCTGCCGCAGGTACGCCAGTCGGCGCATGCCCCACGTGCCTACCGCCGGTGAATCGGGCACAATCAGGTCGGGGATTAGATAGCCGTTTTCATCATGATAGGTCATTTTCATTGTGCAATTCCTCCAATCGTTCGTATCGAAGTGGACACAGCTCACTTTTCCCGTCTTGCATTTTTACGGGTCGTTCTTGCCTTTTTCGGGCGTTTTCTTGCCTTGTTTTCGTTGTGGATCTCCCAGAGCGCGTCGATGTGCTGGCGGCTTTTCCGGTGGGAGGCCTCGTACTGGTCGGAGCAGATGTAGTCGATCAGGCTGGACTTCGGGATGTAGAACTTGTTCGTCCGCATGAGGTATTTCAGCCTGCCGTTTTCGATCCAGCGGCAGACCGTGTGGCGGTTGTAGCCGGTGATCTCGCAGACGATGCCGACGTCGATCACGTCGGGCACCAGCTCCAGCTTTTTCGTGTAATAGCAACGCTTTTCCGCCTCGTCGGGCATCGGCGGCAGGACGCGGATACGCTTCGTGGCGGGGTTTCCCTGCGTCCAGTCGCGCGGGACGATGTAGCGGTCGGGATTGGTCTCACGGTCGAGGATGAAGGCGATCACGTCCTGCTTGCGGACGTGGTAGCAGCGGGTCTTCCTGCCGGTCATCTCGCAGGGGATCAACCCGCTCTGCAGCAGGTAGGCGGCGGTTCGTTTCCCGATATGACAGCAGATGCGCGTCTGTTCCAAAGTCATCTCATCGGGAAGGCATTCGAACTCGGACGGTTCATAAATCATGCAGATACCTCGTTTCTTAAAATGGATTGATTTTCAACGGGTTTTGAGGTATGCTTGGTGAAAATGCCACCGGTTCTTTCCTGCGTTCTTGCATTTGTACGTTGGCAAGAACGAGGCGTCATTTGGCAAGAAAAACGGAAAAATGCCCGATTCGTACTGATTTTTCAAGGGCTTCCGGATTGCCCTCAAAAAGAGCAAAAAAATGAGGATTTTCAAGGCTCGGACGGCTCGACCCGTATCAGCCTTTGAAAACCCTAATGTGCCACAATATCAGAAGACTCGAAATCGTTTGATCGGTGTTGAGCCGGTCCGTGGGTTCGAATCCCACGCCCTCCGCCACATCGCACGGTGATTTCGGTCTGAAATCACCGTGCTTTTCTATTGTCAGTTGATCCAGACATATCGGGATTTATATGGGGGACCCAATGAGCAGAATTGAGAATGTTGAACTGACAGTATTATGCCTGATTGAAGACGGCGACAAAATACTGCTTCAAAACAGAGTAAAGAAAGACTGGCAGGGATACGCATTGCCAGGCGGTCACGTAGAATCTGGAGAATCCTTTGTGGATGCGGTGATCCGTGAAATGAAAGAAGAAACTGGCTTAACGATCATCGACCCGAGATTGGTCGGCGTGAAACAGTTTCCGATAGAGGATGGCAGGTATATCGTTCTGCTGTTTAAGGCGACGCAGTGGTCGGGTGATCTCGTCTCATCTGAGGAAGGCCAAATGGAATGGATCAAGTACAGTTACCTTCCAGCAGTAAAGACCGTCGATGATTTTGATGATCTCCTGAGAGTGATGAATACGCCGGAACTGACAGAGTTTCAGTATTTGGTTTCCGGAGATGAATGGACTGTGGCGATTAAATAAATACCAGTTTATCTATATCAATCGTCGACCATTTCCCCCTCGAAGGCTTTCGCCTTCGAGGGTGTTTCTTTTACTCCCACGGCCGGGGGAGCGTGCACTCCGGGAGCTTCAGCGTCGTTTCCATCTGATGCGCCGGGATGCGCGCGCAGGCTCAGAAAGAAATTGCTGATACTTCCGTTTTGTGTTATGATCCAGACATATTGGTATTTGTCGGTGGCACCGAAATAGAATTTGTAGGGGAGGGGCTGACTGAAAATCTTGCAAACTTGTTTGCTTAGATTTTCGTCCGTCATCGTGCCCCTCCCGCCGACGAATGCCTGTGTTAACGGGCGGGGCAAGCCCCGCCCCTACGAGCACGAATGGTGGTGCGGCATAAATCCAACTCCCCGACAAATTCCAGCTTGTCAAGATGAATCATTGCCCGTTCTCCCTCGAAGGCGTTCGCCTTCGAGGGTTTTTGAATACAAAAGAAATTGCGATGCTTTCCGGGATATGGTATGATGCTTTTACCATTTCTCAATGACAAAGGAGACCAGACCATGATTCGGAAACTGATCCGGCAGATGCTGATTGCGCAGATCCTTTCCGCGCTCACGGTATCGCTGTGTCTTTTGATCGATAACATCATCATTGGCCGCTTCCTCGGCGTGGAGTCCATCGCGGCCTATCAGCTGGCAAATCCCATTCTGCTGATGATGGGCGCGCTCGGGAGCATGCTGGCCGCCGGTGTGCAGGTGGCGTGCAGCAAATCCCTGGGGCGCGGCTCCCAGACGGAGACCAATTCCGGCTACTCCTCCGCCATCGCGCTGACGCTGGGGCTGTCACTCTCTCTGATGCTCGCGGTGCTGATCTTCAGCGCGCCGATCGCGTCTGCAATGGGAGCGGGAAGGTCGGGTGCGCTTTTTGAGCAGACGCGGGGCTATATGATCGGCTTTATCATCGGCGTGCCGGCGTCTATGGGCGCGCTGATCCTGCTGCCCTTCATGCAGATGGCGGGGAAAAACAATATCCTGATCGCCGCCGTTCTGGGGATGACCGTTTCGGACATCGGGCTGGACCTGCTGAATGTGCTGGTGTTCCACGGCGGCATGTTCGGCATGGGCCTGGCCTCCTCCATCAGCTATTACGTCGCCATGGTCATCGGCTGCGGCTATTTCCTGAGCAAAAAATGCATGTTCCGCTTCTCCCGGCGTCTGGTCACGAAAAAGAAGATCTCGGAGCTCTTCCGGGGCGGCGTTCCGGCCGTGTTTCATATGGCCTCCGGCGTCATCCTGACGTTCCTGCTCAACAAGCTCCTGCTGGGCACGGGCGGCAGCGACGCGGTGGCGGCCTATTCCGTGCTGAGCTCCATCGGCAACTCCGCCAGCTGCATCTCCACCGGCATCGGCAGCGTGTCGCTGACCATGACCGGCATCCTCTTCAACGAGGAGGATCGCCGCGGCCTCGAGGATATGATGCAGCAGCTGTTCCGCGATTCCGTGCTGCTGGGCCTGGGAATGGGCGTCCTGCTGATCGTGTTTGCGCCCGCTTTTGTGAGCCTGTTTCTTCCGGAGGCCGGTGCGGTGCGGACCATGGCGGTTCTGGGCGTGCGCCTCTTTGCCGGCGGTATGATTCCCTACTGCATCAACACCGCCCTGAAGAATTCCTATCAGGTCACTGGACGGGAGCGGCTCACAGAGACGATCTCTCTCGTGGGCGGGGCTGTGTTCCCGGCGCTGGCGGCGTTTGTTCTCAGCCGCTTTCTGGGAACGACCGGCGTCTGGTTCTATTTCGCAGCGGGTCAGCTGCTCACCTTGGCGGCCATCTGCCTCTTTATTCGTCTTACCACCGGAATGCTGCCCTGGAAGGACGGCGCGTATCTGCTGCTGAAGAACGATCTCATCGTGTCGAAGGAGGATGTGCTGGAGCTGGATATCCGCACGCTGGAGGAGATGGAGCGCGCCGTGCGGGAGGCGGAAGCCTTCTGCCAGTCCCGCGGAGAGAGCAGGCGCAGCAGCATGCGCCTCGCCCTCTGCATCGAGGAAATGGCGGGCAACACCATCCTCCACGGCTTCCCGAAGGACAACCTGCCGCACCATCTCTCCGTGCGCGTCCTCGATAAGAAGGACAGCTGGGTGCTGCGCTTCCGGGATGACTGCGGCGCCTTCGACCCGGTGCACTATATCCCGCGGGAGGGCAAGGACGCGCTGGGCATCCGTCTGGCTCTGGCGATGGCGGAGGAGACCAGCTACATCTACTCGCTGAATCTCAACAACCTGACGCTGAAGCTCCCGGCGGAAAAGACCGCCTGACGGGCACGGTCGTCATCTGATCCGGACATAACGGAGTTTCACGGTCGCACCGAAATAGAATTTGTAGGAGAGGGGCAAGCCCCTCCCCTACGAGCACGAATGGTGGTGCGGCATAATCCATGCTCCCCGATCAACCCCAGTTTGTTGGGGTGAATGGAGCACAAGGAATGCTCAGATAAGTTTACATAATACCAGATGTTCTCCTTGACCTCTATTCTTTTCTTTACGAAAAATACCGGAAGAAGGACGGCGGTTCCCACTATGGCTGAGCGAGGCACCGCTTGATGATCCTGATATCGAGATGGTTCCAGAAAAGGAATCTCTTCCGGCCCTGACGGACTCGCGGGTTGGAATCCCGCCGTCGATAGCAAAACCCCCGGAATCCGAAGATTCCGGGGGTTTTGGTATCAATTCAGTTCTTTTTTCATGAGCACATAATCGGTCTGTCCGGTTTTCAAAACCCGGTAGAAGCCGCCGGTGACCTTGCCCTCGTGGATCAGGGCGGTGACGCTGGTGCAGTTTTTGCGCTGCAGATCGTGCTTCAGCAGCTCCGAGAGGGCGTTGCCGAGCCCCGCGTGGGCCGGGTCGACGCCCATGTAGGGAATGCTGTACTCCGTGGGATGGGAGCGGATGCGGAGCATCTGCCGCAGCTTGCGGGGCGTGAGCGCACCGGCGGTGAGATTGCCGTAGTTGGGCACGCAGATCACAAAGGCCGCCAACTGCCCGCCGTGGTAGACCAGCTTCACCATGTCGTAATCGAGCACGTAGCGCAGCGGGGAAAACAGCGCGAAAAACTGTTCCTCCGTGATGCGCTGGTATCCGGGGAAGCTGCTGTACAGCTGGGTCAGCAGGGCGCAGATCTCCCGCAGGCAGGCGTCGAAGGTGGAAAACGTGATGGTTCGGAACACGTATCCCGATTTTTGAAAATCCCGCAGACGGCGCTCTGCTTTTCGATTGACGTCGGCGTCCGTGGGCACGCGCATGTGGTTGGAGAAATACCGATCCGTCACCGAAAAGCCGCAGTGCTCCCACAGCCTTGGATAAAAGGCCAGATTCTCCGGCTCGCCGGTGAAGGTCTTGAAGAAGTTGGAGGTCTTGAACCGGTAGCCCAGCCAGAAGGAGGCGTTGTAGGGTCCCACCAGCCGCTTCCGCCCCGCGGATTTGGCTTTTTCCGCCGCCGCGTCCAAAACCAGCTTCGCGGCCTCCGGCGCGTTCTCGCTCTCGAAAAATCCCACATAGCCGTTCTCGTCGCCGGGGTACAGCGTCAGCAGACAGCGGGCGGCGGGCTGCCCGCTGTCGTCCATCGCCAGGAACGGAAAGACGTCAAAGGCGCCGCTCAGCGGGTGCGTTCCCAGCAGGAGCTGCCGCTCGGCCTTTTTGTCCTGGGTCAACCGCTCCGGCGGATAGAGTCTCCGGGGGAAATCCAGGAACCGTCTGCGCAGGAAGGCGTCGTTTTCGGAATAAAGGGTATAGCGCATATCATGCCTCCTGCCGTTTGAGAATGCGGATGGTGCCCTCCGTGCTGTCCAGCTCCACCAGATCGCCGGTGCGGATCAGGCTGCAGGCCTCATGGACGTTCACCATAGAGGGCTTGCCCAGCTCCCGGGTGATGATGGCGGTGTGGCTCAAAAGCGAGCCCTTCTCTGCGATGATGCCGGCGGCGTTTTCAATCAGAAACACCCAGCCGGGGTCGGTGCTGCGGGTGACGAGGATCTTGCCCCGGGTGTCCAGTGAGAGGTCCGGGCTTGTCACTACCAGCGCCTGGGCAGTGACTTTGCCGAGGGCTGCGGAGACGCCGGTGAGCGTATTGGAATTGCGCAGGGTCTGGGTCTGGGCGTTGCATACCCGCTTGCTGCGGATCGCGCCGTCGAACACCAGACGGCTGAAGGCGGGCAGCGCGGCGTACATCTCATATTCCGCCTTCCGCTGTTTCACGATCCCACGGAAGTCCGCCGCGTTCTGCTCCAGCTCCGGAACGGAGAGATAAAACACGTCCTCCGGGTCGTCGATGCGCCCGGCGTCATACAGCTCCGTTCCCACGGCGCGGAAAATGGCGCGGATGGTGCCGAACATCCGGGTGCGGTCCATGCGGGAGCGCTCCCGGTTGCTGATGCCGGTCTTCGCTTTTTTTGCGAAGAACCCGGCACGCTGCTTGTTCGAAAACGCCGTCTGCCTGCGCTGCTGGTCAGGCGCGTCCAGTCTGGCGCGGACGAAGTCGTCCACCAGCGCGGGGTGGGTGCGGTAGGTGTGGGTCTCCAGCTTGAGTTCGCCCAGACAGCGGTCGCCGTATGCCTGGATGAAGTCGGCCTTTGCGGTCTGATAGGCGGCAGAGTCCATGCCGCTTTGTTTTGCCACATCCACCAGCGTGAGGATATGCCGCATGGGCTCCATGCTCTCCAGATCGCGGATGTCCGCCAGAGCCTCCTGATTGCGCTTTCCCGCCAGATAGGTGAACAGGAAGGCGTAGATGTCGTTGATGAGCGTCACGTGCCAGCGGGCGAGGATGTCGTCCAGCATATCGTGGTAGATCTCCAGCAGCCGGGGCGTTCTGGCATGGGTATCGTCCGCGAGGACCGCGTTCAGCCGCCGGTCGAGACCGATGGCATATTGGTCATAGAAGCTGCACAGCGCGTCCATCCGCCCGGGCGTATGCAGCACGCAGCGGATGAGCTCTGCGCCCAGCGTGGCCTTTACCCGCAGGGGGACCCGCCGCTCCGTGGCGGTGACGGTGGGGTTCTCCACGCCCAGCATCTGCTGCCAGACGCGGATGAAAAACCGGGAAAAGGGCATCAGCCGCAGCACGCCGTACCAGCTGGAAATGCGGTAGTAGACCCGGCCGTTGGCCATGTCCACCATGTCGCGGATCTCCGTGTCCAGCGACTCCACGATGGGGTGCCGGTGGGTGACCTCCCGCAGCAGGGATTTGAAGATGCGGTAGTAGATCTCCTTCACGAAGCTCTGGGACAGGGGCAGCGTCAGCTCCGGATAGCTTTCCACGATGTTGGAGCTGTCCAGCACAATGGTCTCGCCGCCGGGGAGGGCGGTGATGGGCCGGGCCTGCAGCAGCCAGACCTTGCCCGCCTGCACGGCATACTCCACATCCATGGGCGCGGCAAAAAGACGCTCCACGGCTTTGCCCAGTTCCAGCAGACGTTTCAGCGTCTCAGCGGGCAGCAGCGGGGCTTCGCCGGTCTGCTCATAGTAATAAAGTCCG
Organism: uncultured Clostridia bacterium; assembly: GCA_946187475.1. Classification (GTDB taxonomy): domain Bacteria; phylum Bacillota; class Clostridia; order Oscillospirales; family Oscillospiraceae; genus CAG-103. The sequence goes on from CAMHRJ010000005.1 coordinate 11,263, forward strand.
TCGTCTTTGTTGCAGTAATAGGAGGTGGTGTCGGCGCGATCCTCCACCACGTTGCTGCCGAGCCCTGCGCCCACGACGATGACGATCTCGTTTAACTGTCCGGTGGGGTTCGCGGTGAAGAGCACACCGGAGAGCTCCGCGTCCACCATCGCCTGCACCAGCACCGGGGCGTCGGACTCGATCACGGTCTCCGGGAGCCCGTGGGCTTTGGCGTAGGCAGCGTACCCGGTCCGGTAGCTCTCCCGCACCCTTTGAACGGCTGCGGGAATCTCGTCGCGCCGGACGTTCAAAACCGTCTCAAACTGCCCGGCGAAGGAGAGCGCCGCGCTGTCCTCCAGATCGAAGGTGGAGCGCACGGCGAAGCGCTCCGTCCCGGGAAATTCGAGACGGAGCGGGTTTTCTTCTGTCACAACGGCAAAGGGCGGCACGGGCAGACCGTGGTCGCGCATCCGCCGGAGATTGTCTGCTTTCATCGCGGGTCAGATCTTTCCCACCAGCAGGAAGATGACCACCGTGGCGATCATGGTCAGCTCCTGGATGTAGGTGTAGGTCTCCACCTTGGTCACCAGCTTGAACTGGGTGGGGTCCTTCTTGAAGCGCTGGAAGGTCCAGCACATCCAGCCCACCAAGATGGCCAGGGCAGCCACGCTGAGCTTCGACAGGTTCCACACCAGAACGAAGTTGGTGAAGATATCGATCAGCACCACGAACATGGTGAAGTTCGCGGCCTTCTTGTAGCCGAAGAGCTTGGAATAGGTGACGTACTCGGTTTCGTCCTGGGGCGCGCGGATTTTGCGGGAGACCTCCCAATAGAGCGCCGGGAAGTACAGCGTGAAGCAGGCGAAGGCGTTGATCAGATCCACCGCCTTGATCTTGTACTCCATCACCACGAAGGAGATGATGTAGATGTTCATGATGAACTGCACCGGGTTGTGGGTCACCAGTGCCAGAGGCAGAGACTTCTGGATCTTGTACTTCTGGAAGAACCAGATAGCCATGAGGGAGCCATAGGTGTAGAGAATCAGACAGAACCAGCGGTTGCGCATGAAGATGAAGTTCAGCGCCAGCGTCACCGGAATCAGAATGCACAGGAAAATCCTGAGGTCCTTCTTCGTCACTCTGCCCGAGGGCAGCGGCCGGTGGGCGAAGAGCCTGCAGTCCAGTTCATAGTCCTTGAAGTCGTCGGCGATCCGCAGCCACATCAGAAAGCTGAACACCGTGAAGCCGAGGATCAGCTCCTGAATGCCGTGGCGGGCGCAGATGCTCGCCCAGATGGTAGGCCAGGTGACGCCGTGGTTCAGCAGGACGATGAAGTAGATTTCCCCCGCGATCAGATAGCCCAGGCCCAGCCGGGGCAGGATGGGGTACATCTCCTTGAAATAGATGTTCAGTCGTTTCAGCATGGGTTTTCTTTTCCTCCGATTTTTTCTCCGATGGTCACCTGGGTCTCGAAGCCCAGTTCGGTCTGTGCGATCAGATCTTCATCGATCTGAACGGATTCCGGTACGATCAGCAGGATCGTGGAGCCGCCGTATTCAAAATAGCCCTTTTCCTGCATGCGCGCAAAGTCCGTCACCGGGTGGTTGCAGATGGCGCCCACCAGCATGGCCCCCACCTCGATCTGCAGCATGGGGCCGAAGTGCGTTGTCTCCAGCAGGGTGCAGACCCGGCTGTTGCGGGCATAGACCCGAAAGCGCTCCGAGATGGCGCGCACGGTGTGCAGCTCCCCGGGAATCTTTATGGAGCTGACGATCCTGCCCGCGTCCGGGAACACGTAGCGGTGGTAGTCCTGTACCGCCAGCCGGAACACGAGACAGTGCCCGCCGGCGAAGGGCGCAAGATCGATGCCGCCGCCCACCACCTCACGGAGGGTGTAGCGGCTGTGCTTGATGGTTAAAACCAGCTCCTCCGACACCGGCCAGACGCTGAGCCGGCTGTCCGCGATGGCGATCAGCGCGTCTTCCGCCGCGTCGGTGCGGTTTTCCCGCTTCCGGGTGAAAAAGTCATTGAAGCAGGCAAACTGCGAGACGTCATAGCCCGTGAGATCCACGCCGCAGCGCTCCGCGAAGGGCAGGATGTCCTTTCTGGATTTTGGCGATTTCTGATACTTTGCCCGCCACCGGCTCACTCTGGGGTCCACCGCCGCGCGCAGCAGGACCCTGCCGGGGATGGTCTCATAGAGGAAGCGGAGGGCAGCCGCGCCGTACTCCGGCTCTTCCGCGTAGCGGTCTGTGCCGCGCTGCCAGATCTTCATGCGGCCAACAGAACCACGCAGATGGCGAGACCCGTGACCAGCAGCAGGATGGCCCCCTTGGCTCCGGGCTTCTTCACCGGGATGTTCAGCACGAAGAGTACTGCCATCACCAGCATCACGATGGCTGCGGCAACGGTCACGCCCGAAAAATGGGTGAGGGCCGCAATGGCATACAGCAGCGGCAGATACAGCGAGATCATGGTTACCGGCATGCCCTGAAAATACTTGGTGGCGCCGTCGGTGGTGATGTCAAACCAGCAGAGGCGGGTCACGCCGGCGAACACATAGAGGATCGCGAGCCCCACCGTCCAGACCGAGCGGTTCTGGGTGATGAGAAATGCCGCCGGGAAGATGACGAAGGACACGGTGTCCGCAAAGGAGTCCAGCTGGATGCCGAACTGCTTTTCCATATCCGTTCTGGGAAACATTCTTGCGATGCGGCCATCAAACAGGTCGCAGATGCCGGAGACCAGCAGCAGGACCATGGCGATCTTCGGGCTGCCGGCAAAGCAGATGCCGACCATGGCCGCCCCAATGCCCAGAAATGTCACGCAGTTGGCGAGATTGTACACGCCGATCAATAGAGGCTTTTTCATTTCTTTTCCCCAATCAAAGATTCTTTCTGATATGCAGCTTATACAGTGCGAGATTCACGCCAACGTGGGTGCCCGCGCCCACCAGAAGGTACTGGGCGTAGCGCGTCCAGCTGATGCCGCTCATGGCCTTCAAAACCAGAAAGACGCCCAGCAGGGAGTCGATCTGATCCACCACGAAGAAGAGCGTTCCCGTGGCGCCCTGCTCGGTCTTGCCGGGGCGGATGTCCACCCTGCGCTTGACGAAGCTGTTCGGCAGCTCGCAGACGGCGTAGGCCAGCCCGCTGAGGACACCGTATTTGAGATTCAATGCTGCGGAGTTTCCCCGCACCCGATAGAGCGAATGCAGCGCGTTCCAGCCCTTCCGGGCGCAGAGCTTTCCCCAGGCCATCTGGGAGGCCGCCGTGATGCCCACCATGGACGCAAAGCCGATCCAGGTTTTGTTGTCCCCGAAGATGCGCTTGCCGTCTTTCCAGACCTTGCCGCCGTCCATGGGGGCGCGGTGGTTTTGATACAGCGGCGTTTTCGTGAAGATCATGTTCCCCACGCCGCCCATGATCACGGGCATACCGGTAACGTAGATCTCCCGGATTACGGAAACAGGGCGTTCCATATGTAGATTCCCTCCATGATGAAGAATGCGCCGCCGGCCATCCAGACGCCCGCCGCGCCCAGATCTTTGATGATCTTGACCTCGGGGTGGATTTCCGGGGTATAGAAGTCCATGATGTGCTCGATGGCAGTGTTGAGCATCTCGGCGGAGAACACGCTGCCGAGACAGACGATGAACACCACGTGCTGAATCATGGACACATGACAGAGACAGTTGATGATGAAAAACGTGGTGCAGATGCACAGATAGGTGCGGAAGTTCTTTTCGGTCTTAAAGCCGTAGGCAGAGCCCACCAGCGCGTAGTAGACGCTCTCGAAAAAGCCCTTGCTCTTGGGAGGTCTTTGTTCCATGATTCAGTTCACCTCGCCTTTCCGCAGACTGGTAAAGATGGTGGCGTCCTTTTTCTGCTGGCTGCGCAGCCAGTAGCCCGCAATGAGGGAGGACAGCATGGTCGTGAGGATCAGAACGGTGAAGAACTCGATGCTGATGATCTTGTAGGAATAGGCCACGGTGGCCAGCACGATGCCGGGGCCGCCGCGGGCGTTCATGGTCACGGCGAAGTTGATCTTCGCCGCCGGGCGCAGATCGGTCAGCTGCAGCATCAGCAGCGTGCCCGCGCCCTCCAGACCGAAGGCGATGGTGAAGAAGATCAGGAACCGCACCAGGGAGAAGTTGTTCAGCAGGTTCAGCTGGATGCCCACCAGGGCAAAATAGATGGGGATGAAAAACGAGAACGCGAAGTTGCCCAGCGACTCCATGGCGTTCCGGATCCGCTCGTCCACGCCGGCCACGGTCTTCACCACGTATCCCACCAGGAAGGCGGCGTACATGATGTTGATGCCCACGGTGTAGAGCCCCGCGCACACCAGCAGCAGCGCCACGAAGCTGACGGAGTAGAACGTGATGGGTTTCAGGTGCTGCTCTCTGGGCTTCGTGTGGTCGGAGATCACCTTCACCACGGCGAAGAGGCCCAGCGTGATCACCACCACGCCGATCATGTCCGGCAGCCGCAGCTCGCCCCTGGAGGCGATGCGGGTGGCGGCGTTCAGGAGGATCCAGAGCAGCAGATCCTGGAAGGTGGAGACCGTCAGCACCGTGTTGGAAAACCGGGTGTTCATGATCCCCATATCGAAGAAGATCTTGGAGATCACGGGGATGGATGTGATGGCAACGCCGATGGTGAACACCAGTCCGAAGGAGATCTCGTTGCCCATCTCACCGATGAAGGGCTCCCGGAACATGCCGATGAACGGCAGCGCTCCCAGCATGGGCAGCACCGTCGCACCCAGAAAGACGCACCAGATCACCTTGCCGTTGGCCCGGTCCAGCTCCAGTCTGGTGTTGTACCCGGAGAGGAACATCAAAAAGATCAGACCCAGCTGGTAGAAGATGTTCAGCACCTTGCCCTCCTCGGGATAGGCCAGGAAAATGCCGCCCATCAGCTCGGGGAAGAAGTGGTACAGCAGCGTCCCGCCCAGCACCAGACCGCCGAGGATCTCACCCACGACGCGCGGCGCCTTGACCCGCTCCATCAGCGAGCCCAGCAGAAATGCGCTGCCCAATAAAAATGCCAGAGCAATCAGGGTCGCAATGATCTCATGCTCTGACAAGGCAGGTAATGACATATGATGGTTTCTCCTTTTCTCTTTCTCTGCTTTCCAATATAACATACAAACATGTGGAAAACAAGGCTTTTCGACGGGTTCGATCTCACCATTGCCGCGTGCAAAACCCCCGGCGTGTCATGGCGCGCCGGACTCGGAAAGAAATCGCCGATTCTTCCGTTTCATGGTATGATGCAGACAAATTGGGAGTTTATAAACCAGTGTGGAGTTAGGAGTTTGGAGTTAGGAGTTTAAAAGTGTTTGCTTCGCAAACGATTGAAAAAGCGCATTTTTGAATGATCGCCGCAGGCGATTCCTTTAAACTCCACACTCCACTCTTCACACTCCACACTGCTCGCTAAATTCCAGTTTATCGAGATCAATTATAGCCATCTTTCCCTCGAAGGCTTTTGCCTCCGGGGGCTTTTCTTTGCCGGAAATTGCCTCAGTGCTTCTTTTGTGGTACAATGGCAGTAATCCGCCAGAACAAAGGAGAAAAAACCATGGAATTTGATGCAAAAGGCTGTCTCAGCCTCTTTGAGCGCCTCCTGGCCGCCGACAGCACCACCGGCCAGTATGATGCCGTACAGAAGGTGGTCACCGACCTGCTGGACGAATGGGGCATAGCCTATGATCTCGTGCATAAGGGCGGCGTCATCGCCCGCCTGGGCGAGGGCGGCGACCCCGTCGCCCTCACGGCGCATCTGGACGATATCGGCCTCATGGTCCGCCATGTGAACGCCGACGGTACGCTGAACGTTTGCCCCGTGGGCGGACTCTATCCCTTTTACTGCGTGGGGGAGAATGTGCGTGTGCACACCCGCGCCGGCAAGGTCTTCACCGGCTCCGTCTGCCGCACGCCCAACTCGATCCACGTCACGGAGGAGGAGCTGCGCGATACGCCGGGCGATTTTCGCAAGAACGTCTGCGTGGTGCTGGATGAGGCGGTTTCCTCGGCGGAGGAGACCCGCGCTCTCGGCGTCGAAACCGGGGACATCATCGCGCTGGAGCCGCGCTTTCATTTCTCAAATGGCTACATCAAGAGCCGCTTCGTGGACGACAAGGCCAGCGCCGCTGTGCTCCTGCAGGCGATGCATGCCCTGCAGCAGCAAAACAGCCTGAACCGGAAGGTCTACTTCTACTTTGCCGTCTATGAGGAGATCGGCCACGGCACCACCGTCCTGCCCGCAGACGTGAAGGACATGATCGCGGTGGACATCGCGCCCACGGGCCCGGACCAGAACTCGGACGAGCGCAAGGTCTCCATCTTCGCCAAGGATTCGCGGTTCCCCTATCACTGGGGCCTCACAAACGAGCTGCGCGCGGCGGCCATCGACGCCGGCGTCGATTATGTGATGGATATCTTCACCCCGCACTACGGCACGGACTGCGACGGCAGCATCCTCGCCGGTCATGACATCCGCCACGCGGCCATCGGCCCCGGCACCCTGAACAGCCACGGCTATGAGCGTACCCACATCGATGGGCTGAAGAACACCTACGATCTTCTGATGGCCTATCTCCATCGGGAATGACACATAATTACGCCCTGAGGGAATTGATATGAAAGACGGAAAAGCTCCAAATCCAAACAATGTCCATCCGATCGCCGGATATGAGAAAGAGATCTACGTCAAGCCCACGATCACGAACCCCAATCTCATCGTCGGCGATTTTACCTACATCGCGGATTCTGACTTTGAGCGCCATGTGACACACCATTACGAATGGCTTGGCGACAAGCTCATCATCGGCAAGTTCTGCCAGATCGCCGCAGGCGTGGAATTTGTCATGAACGGCGCAAATCACCAGATGAACGCGGTGTCTACCTTCCCGTTCTACACCCTGGAGGGCTGGGACATGGAGCCGCCTGCTTCGACCGACCTGCCGTTCAAGGGTGATACGGTGATCGGCAACGACGTGTGGATCGGTCAGAACGCGGTGATCCTGCCCGGCGTTCACATCGGCGACGGCGCGATCATCGGTGCCAACAGCGTGGTAGGCCGTGATGTCGCGCCCTATACCATCGTGGCTGGAAATCCGGCGAAAGAACTGCGGAAACGCTTTGATGAGGATCTGATCGACCTGCTGCTCCACTTCAAGTGGTGGGATAAGAGCATCGATGAGATCAACAGTCTGATCCCGCTGCTCACCTGCAGCGATTTGGAGAAGGTCAGAAAAGAGCTTTCGGCAAGACTCTCAATTCGGAGAGCAGGCCTGGACCAAGCGTGCAGAGATCTGGAGCGGATCCTTGAGGATCTTTCAAGCGGCAAAGAGACCGTCGAAATCGCAGATCCATACTACACGCGGGAGAATGTACTGGAATATCTCCGAGATTTTTTGCAAGTGTTAAAGACCCTGGATGCGCAGATCGCGGAGCAGGGGAACACAGAGGAACTGTTGAGCATCGTTCAGGAGAGGGCTTCGGACCTGTGGGTGTTCCAGCTCAGCTTCACGATCAAGAGCCTGCAGAGCGTGATTGACGAACTGCGGCGTTATCCGGAAAGATGAATAGAAAAACAACGATGAAAATGATTCCGCTGGCGAAACAGAGCAAGAAAAAGCAAAAGCAGTACCACGCGCAGAAGCGAAAAACCTGGGACGGCATCTCTCCGGTCACGCGCGTCGTAGCGGACAAGAAGAAATATGACCGCAATCGGGAAAAGCAGGCCGCCCGGCGTGCAGACCGGGAGAAGGAGTGAAGCGCCCATGAAGATCTTGGTTTTGAAAAGCAGCGGCAACCGGAACGGTTCGTCGAACACCCTGGCGGATGCGTTTATCCGCGGCGCGAAGGAGAGCGGCCATACGATCACGGAGTATGACGTGTTCCGCGCGGACATCCACCCCTGCACCGGATAACTCTGCTGGACTGAATCTTCAAGGGGAAGTGTGAGAAACCATGGCGAACATCTATGAAATCTACGGTACCGACGCCCACAGCATGACCGTGTCGCTCATGCAGGCGGCACAGGTCTCCAGGCTGATTCCGCCCGGCGCGTCCATTGCGCTCAAGCCGAATCTGGTGCTCTCCGGCACCCCGGACACCGGCGCCACCACGCACCCCGGCGTGCTCTCCGGCTGTATCGAATATCTGCAGCAGGCGGGCTTTCGGGACATCAGCGTCATCGAGAGCTCCTGGGTCGGGGACAACACCCTGCGCGCCATGAAGGTCTGCGGCTATGACAAGGTGTGCGAAAGATATGGCGTCCCGTTTTATGATCTCAAGAAAGATCAGACCCGCACCGTTCCGACGGCCCTGCGTCCCATGGAGATCGCCTGCAGGGCCCTGGACGCGGACTTTCTCATCGATCTGCCGGTGCTGAAGGGCCATTGCCAGACGGTGATGACCTGCGCGCTGAAGAATCTGAAGGGCTGCCTCCCGGACCGGGAGAAGCGCCGGTTCCATTCCGACGGGCTGATCGAGCCCATTGCAGCCCTGGGCGCGGTGCTGAAGCCCGCGCTGGTGATCGTGGACAGCATCTGCGGCGACCTGAACTTTGAAGAGGGCGGCAATCCCGTCCAGACCAACCGCATGCTGCTGGGCACCGACCCGGTGCAGATGGACGCATACGGCTGCAGGCTCATGGGCCACCGGCTGGAGGACGTGCCGTATATCCAGCTTGCCGAGCAGTGGGGCGCCGGCAGCACGCAGATCCGGGCGGATGATCTCATCACCCTGAACGAGCCGACGAAGGGCGCGGAATACCCGGCGGCGTCGGGACTGGTGAAGCGCCTCACCCGCGGTGTGCAGGCAGAGAGCGCCTGCTCGGCCTGCTATGCGGCGCTGGTGCGCGCGCTGTATCTGGCCCAGCAGGAGGGCCTTCGGGTCCCGGACCAGATCGTGATCGGCCAGAAGTGGAAAGGCAAGGGCAGCTCCGCTCTGGGCGTCGGGAACTGCTGTTCCGGCACAGCGGACTGCGTCAGGGGCTGCCCGCCGACCCCGGAGGCGATCCTGGCCAGATTCCGAGACCGCCCGGCTTCCCGGGAGAAAGCATGAACCTGAAAACAAACTTCCCCGGACGCATCGGCGTCCGGGGAAGCTGCATATGAGAATCCGAATACAGAACACCGAGGGATTCGGGCTCAGAATCGGAAATAGATGAACGGATTGTACACCGAGCTGATGAGACAGGCGATGCACATCACGAGCAGTACGATACACACGCCGTCCAGCACAAGAATGCCGCCGGTGCGCTCTCGCAGCCGCGCAATGGGCTTTTCCAGCACAGGGAAGGAGAACAGGATGGCCGGGACCATCATCGGCAGCGCCGCCAGCAGAGCGGAACTTGTCCCCACGACGCCGACCCAGTCCGTCGGCCGGTAGACGAAGAGCGTGCGCAGCGTCTCGGCCAGAGCAGGGAAATCCGTCCGGTCAAAGAGCACCCAGCCCAGCGTCACGAGCAGGAACGTGTAGCCCCAGCGCACCGCACCGGGGAGCTTTTCCAGGAGCTTGCCCAGCGCGAGCTTTTCCAGCAGCAGGAGCGCCGCGTAGTAGAGTCCCCAGAGCAGGAAGTTCCACTGGGCACCGTGCCAGAAGCCTGTGAGCGCCCAAACGACCAGGATGTTGCGAATCCACTTCGCCCTGGATACCCGGTTGCCGCCCAGCGGGATGTATACATAGTCGCGGAACCACGTGGACAGCGAGATGTGCCACCGCCGCCAGAATTCCGTCACCGAGCGCGACACGTAGGGGAAGTTGAAGTTCTCCAGAAAGTGAAAGCCGAAGATTCGTCCGAGGCCGATGGCCATGTCACTGTAGCCGGAGAAGTCAAAGTAGATCTGAAAGGTGTAGGCCAGCGCCGCCAGCCAGTAGGCCCCGGTGCCGTAGATGGCGGGGTTTCCCGCGTAGATCGTCTCCGCCACGACGGCGACGGAGTTTGCGATCAGCACCTTCTTGGCAAGGCCGCGAATGAACCGCCGGAGTCCCGCTGCCGCGTCCGAAACCGTCTCGCGCCGGGTGCGGATCTCGGTCTCTACCGTCTCATAGCGCACGATGGGGCCCGCGATCAGCTGCGGGAAGAAGCTCACATACAGCAGCAGCGAGAAGAAGCTGCGCTGCACGGCCACCTTGCCGCGGTAGAGGTCGATCACATAGGAAAGGATCTGGAAGGTGTAAAAGCTGATGCCGATGGGCAGCGCCAGCCGCGGGAGATTCCCGAGCGCGGGAAGGAGCGGCTTGAGATTGTCGCAGAAGAAGTTCAGATACTTGAATACCGCGAGATTGCCCACCAGCAGCGCGACCGTCACGGCGAGCACGGCGCGGCTGCGCTTTTTTTCCAGCAGCAGGCCGCCGAAGTAGGCCTCCGCCGTCGCCAGCAGGAGCAGGGCGATGAACCGCGGCTCGCCCCAGGCGTAGAACACCAGGGATGCCAGAAGCAGCACGCCATTGCGCCAGGTGCGGTTATTCCAAATGAAATAGAGCGCTGCCGTCACAGGCAGGAAAGCGTATAGAAATGTAAGACTGCTGAAGATCATGCCGCGCCCTCCACCAGAAACTCGTCCATCACGAAGTAGTCGATGTTGCCGATCAGCAGCACCTTGTCGATCTCGTGGGCGGCGATGTAGTTTGCAAAGTCAAAGGGCTTTCCCAAATCGTGCTCATAGTAGCGCAGATCGACGGAATAGGTGTTTTCAAAGCCGGACGCCAGCGCCTTGAGGATCGCGTTGTCGAAGCTCTCGCCGATCACCAGCAGATTGCCTGCGCCGGTGTTGTGCGTGCGGAAGATGATCTCGCCGTCGTCTCCGCCGTAAAAGCTGCTGTATGACACAGTGCCGTAGTCGTCAGCGGTATAGACGCGGCTCTGGGCGCCGTAGTCCTCTGCCGGCTTCCCGGAGATGGTGATCTCCATCTCCGGGAAGGGATAGCGGTAGGCGTAAAAGTCCTCCTGAAAGATCGACTCGCCGCCGCTCACCTGCGCCTTCGAGCCGCACATGCCGCCTGCGATGAACTCCGGACCGGTGGGCGTGAGCAGACTGTCGCTGCCGAGCAGCGCCATCACTTCGCGGTAACCGCGCAGCGAGCCCTCCCAGTTCCAGTGGTGGTCCGTGCGGTAAAACCAGCGCTTGAATTCGTCAAAGCTCGTCAGGCGAAAGGCGCTTTTCTGTGCCTCCGGGAGCTGAAGCCGGTCCAGCAGATAGTCGCTCATGCCGCTCAAGTCCCCGCTTTCAAAGTTCACGTCCGTGTCCTTTTCGACGTAATAGACGTAGAACGGCATCTGCGGGTATTTGGCGAAGAGCGCGTTGAGCGCTGCGATCTTGCGGTCGAGCGCCTCCTGCCGCTGGTCGAGATCGATCGGCCGGTAGACGATGTAGTCCCCGCCGAAGAGCGTCAGATCGTGGTAGCCGAAGTACCGGTTCGGATGCGCCGCCACGAGCTTTTTCAGGCATGCGCGCAGGAAGGTGTTCGCCACCTGCTGATAACCCTTCTCCAGCCGCTGGGCAAGGGGCACCTGATCGGTGAGAGCGGCCTCCAGCGCGTCCTGATACGCACCCGAGAGAAACGCGGCAACGGAAAATGCGGGCGGCTGGTTGGCCGTCCGGTTTTCATAGATATTCACTTCTTTCGGACGCAGCAGCGCGCGGCCAAGCCCCGCGAGCATCGCGAGCAGCACCAGCAGCGTCAGCGCCCGGTCCAGCCATTTTTTCATGGTTCTTCCTCCGGATTTTGACGAGGCGTATTATAGCACAGCCCGCTGCAGTTTGCAATTGTGTCCCTGGCATTCCGGCCAATCGATTGTGATGAAAGAAAAGGGGCAATCCGGCGAACCTGCGGATGTAGTCTTATGAAGAGCGTATCAGTTCTGTTGGGAGTTTAACGGTGGAACTGAAATAGAATTTGTAGGGGAGGGGCTGACTGAAAATCTTGCAAACTTGTTTGCTTAGATTTTCGTCCGTCATCGTGCCCCTCCCGCCGACGAATGCCTGTGTTAACGGGCGGGGCAAGCCCCGCCCCTACGAGCACCATCGAAGTGCGGCGTAAATCTATCTCCCGACAAATTGATATTTAACGGGATGTTGGAAAACTGCTCGATCTGACATGGCTCTCCC
>CAMHRJ010000006.1 GCA_946187475.1 uncultured Clostridia bacterium
GATGTACTCTCTCGCATTCCGTAGATTCAAGTGCGATCACCTCCGATTCCCCGTATGGCATCCAGACCCCTGTCCGCCGTCTCTCGTCCCCTATTCCCCGATTCCCTGGTCCCTGCTCCCTGCCGTCAATACTCCGCCTCTCCCCCGATGGCCCGCAGATACTCCTCTATGTTGCCTCCGGCGGAAATGGTAACGTCCTTCTTCTCGCTGAGCCCGTAGATCCGCTCCAGCTTGAAGACGGCTCCCTTGGCCGCGCCCTTGACTTCTGCGGCGCTTTCAAGGTACGCGCACACGCGCCCCCGTGCAAGCGTGTAAATCTCCGCATAATCCCTGGCCTCCTGCAGCTCCGTATCCTCGTCCCGCCCGCAGGGGGCGGGTTCCCCGTCCCGCATTTCCGTAGGGCGGCCTGACCCCAGGCCGCCGTCCTCTGTCCCCTGCCGTCTGCGTTCCTCCAGCAGCTCCACGGCCCGCCCGTAGCGATCCCAGGTGTCGCGGGAGATTTTCAGGAAGTCGCACAGCCCGTAGTCTCCCGGCGCCTGCGTGTAGACCAGCCGCATCAGAGGCTTTCCGTCGGCGCCCAGCACCGGCACGTTCCGAACGGCCCGGTGTCCCATTTTGTCCAGCAGGAATTCCACGGCCCCGGTCTTCGGGTCCGTGTTCAGCACGACGAACTCCTCCCGGGTCACGGGCTCCATGTAGCTGATCGAGGCAAAGTAGGCCTCCACCCCCCGCCGGAGCTCCGCCGGCGTAAGCTTCTTGGGTCGGCCCAGCTTGTTCCGCTTCTTCGCCTTATTCACGCTTCTTCCCCCTCTCCTGCTTCTTCTGCCGCTCCCAGGCTGCCAGCGGATCGGCGTCTGGCTCTATGTAGCGGACGTACTGCATGCCATACGCGCCCTCGGTTTGGATTCGCGCCTCAACCTGTGCGCCGGCTGGCACGGGGATCGGATCGCCCTTGCCCAGGATGATCTCCATCTCCTCGGGGATCACGCGCTCCATGCCCTTCGCGCAGGCGTAGCGCCGCCGATGCGGGATGTCCCTGGTCTGCCGGAGCAGATAGGCCGCGATCTTGTTGTAGGAGCCCTTCCGCAGGAACTCATGGAAGACGATCCCCTTGCCCCATAGCTCCTCCAGCGGCTGCCCGCATACCGTGAGCTTCCGCCTGATCAGCGCGAAGCTCTCGCCCTTGATGATCAAATGGACGTGCGGACGATCCTCCTTGCCGGTGTCTCCGTCCATGTCGGAGGGAACTGAGACGTAGCAGCTCACGTCCGCGCCGAGCTTCCGCAGGAGCTTGATGAAATCTTTGCCGTCCTGCTCAGCTCTGGCCAGCACGGCGTCCCGCTTGACCTCCTTCTTCTCCTTCCGTCCCTTCGGAAGCGTGGCGTAGACCTCGGACCGCATCCGCCGGAAGGCAGACTCCGAGTAGGTGAGGGAAAGGAAAAGATCGTGCTCCTGGAAGTTGTTGTTGAGGATCCGCGCCAGCCGATGGACGGCCTGGTGCTTGTTGGCCTCCTGCTTGCGAGGGGACCCGGCGTCCTTTCCGGTCCGGACCCGCGCCCGATCAGAGACCGCGAACTGTGTGACTTCCGTCACCCCGTTCTTGGCTCGGTAAATTCTTCTCATCCACTTCATCTCCGTTCCCCCGTCTCCTGTTGCCTTTTGCCTGGCGCTTGATCCAGATGTTAGCATCACAACAAGGTCCAAATGACGCGCGCACGCGCCCGCGCGCGTCATCTAATAAAAGATCAATGTTGTGTGCTGTCAAGCTGCATGGTGCAGGCCGCACCGTTCCGCGTCGGATCGCTCCGCCGCGTAACGCTGATTCCTGCCGCATCCGTCCGCTCGTCAGAAGGCCGCCGCGCGGCCCTCTGACCAACGCCCGGGCCGTCCGCCCGGGTGTGGTACGTCAGGGTTCGATCCCTTCGCCGTTTTCTTCCCGCTCCGCGTTATCGATGATCTCCTTGAGCTCCCGTCCATTCGCCCGAAGGGTGTTGAGGACGCCCTCCTCCATGAATCGGTAACCCATCGCGGCCATGTCGTTCGTGTCCGCTTCCCAAAAGTTGGTCGCGACGCCGCCGTCCTTGAGGATCGCTGCCATCCCGATGCACTTCACGTCCATCCGGCACAGCGCGGGAATCGCCTCCTCCAGCCAGCCCGTAAATGGCACGTCCTTCAGATCGATCTCATCCATTATCCGGTTCCTTTCTCAGTGCCGCCTCTGCTTCTTCTCGTGTCAGAAACGCAGTTTTACCGATTTGAAAACCTACGACCTTTGGCGGCTCGGTCTCTTCCCGGTCTGCGTTAATGCTCCACTTGCCGTCTCTCCACGTCAGAGAGCAAACGGGCACAGGCATCGGAGAAGACATCCCTTGAACAATGAGCCAAACCCTATCCCCCACCTTGCACGGCAGCACCAGCAGCCGGCCTTCGGCTTTGGCCTTCGCCAGGTTCTTCATTCGATCAACGGAAATTCCTTCGATTTCTTTGATCTCCGCAAGGCTCTTTCCCATGAGCGCAACCTTGCAGGCTTCCACTTCTTCCGGCTCAAGCCCGGTGTCCTCGTAGGCGGCAAGACGGTCGATAATTTCCTGCGAGGGAATGTAAGCGCCGTCGTCATCCCCTCGCAGAGGAACGTCCCATGCTCCGTCACTGTTTCTGATTGTCAATCTGTCCATATCTGTCCTCCTTCACTGTCAACTGTCCGCTGTCCGCTCCGCCTTCTCTACGATTGCCCGGTCCAGGTAGCTCTTGAAAACCACCCAGTTCTTGTAGACTCGCGCCTCGTCGAGCACGTCCAGAACAGCAGTTGCTCCGATGTCCTTCGCTGCTTTGATCAGATCGGCCCTCTGATCGGCGCGCAGCTCGCCGCAGACGAGCTCAACTCTGGCAATCAGCTCACTGGCTCGCATTTCCTGATCTCCTTTCCTTCCACTTTCGCTTGAGCGCTTCCGTGATCCTGACCTGCTGCTCTGCTCGCGGCATGATGAGCACGCCCATCCCCCGCTCCTCGATTTGGCACAGGCGCTCAATGGCGGCCATCAGATCAACGTCCGGCATCAGCCGCGCCCGCCCTTCCGGATCGCGGCAGGTGAGCCGCGGCGAATCAGTCTTTTCCTTCCGGCTATCCATCATCGTCCGTCCCTCCTTCCGCTTCGATGATGGTGGGTTCTCCTTTGATTATTCTCCGCATCCACAGTTTGTTAGCAGGACTCAATGCAATCCGATGTTCGTCGGAAAAATGGTTCTCAATCAGCGTATCCGCATCAATCAGCCTCCCATGCCCTTCCGGGAGGGGGACGAGGGGACACCATGACGGCTTCGTGCCGTAAATCGGAATGTCTTTGTCTATCACTACGCAACGGTCATTGTCATAACTGACAAAATGGCAATAAAGACAGTTCTTCGGCATCTCCATGCCACGGATCAGAATATCAGCCATTGCCGGACACCTCCCCCAGCAGCTCCGGGTTGTCGTGGATGTTGCCGATGACTGTGAAGTATTTGGAGTCCCATAATTCTTGCTCGTCATCTATCCAAAAGCTACGCCAGCGGCGATCTTCTTCCGCTTCTTCCTCGGGGTGTAGAGGAAAGAACCCGACTGCTCCATGCTCTATCGACACAGCGTTCAGGCTGTGATCTGGCCCTAAGATTGACAAATCCAGAACGTCACCCTCAAAAATCCGATTGCCGTTCTTGTCGCATAGCCCGGTGAACTGCCCGACAGTCTCCGGATCGACGTCATAGCCGAAGGGAGGAAGATCGATAATGCAGTGCCTTATGGGCTTACCGTCCTCAGAAAATGGATTGGGCTTCTGGATATAAAACCCTTTCACCCAGTCGCCGGTGTCGGATCGCTTTCCGCGGAATATGATTTCACGCATGGCGGTCACCTCCGATCTGATCCAGCTGATCCAGCATCCCGTCCAGCAGGGCGGCCAGGCCGCGGCGGGCGCCGGCCTGCTTGTCTTCGGGAAGGGTGGAAACGCTTTGGACGAGCTCCGAGAGATCCGCCTGGACCCGCTCGAAGCGAGATCGGAACACAGCCAGCTCCGGCGCCGCCAGCGCCAGCTCCCGCTGTAGGGCGGCCAGACTCTTGGCCGCCGCCTCCGCTTCTCTGCGCGCCTTGTCCAGCTCGGCTTCCGCTCTTGCCTGTTCCTCCTTCGCCTTGGCCAGTGCTTCCCCGTCGGCCTTCTGCGCCGCTTGAGCAGCCTCCTGTGCCTCTCGGCGCAGCTTTTCCAGCGTGGACTCCGGTACGGTGGGATTTTTGATCGCTTTATCCAGCTTCTTTTGCAGTGCAGCCGCGTTCTTTTTCTCGGCGTCCAGGGCCTTCTGCAAAGCGTTCAGGTCCTCCTCGGCCTTCTTCGCCGTCTTCTCTGCCCGCTGCCTGTTCATCTCCGCGACATCCCTTTCGCCCCGTATCTGCGTAAGCTGATCCTCTAAGGTCTTGCTCTGGACCTGATGTGCGGACATGAGCTCCTTCTGGTGCGTAATTTCAACCTCTTGCTCCCGGATCTCCTCCAAGGCATCGTCCAGCCGCTCGGCCAGCTCCTCCCGGGTCGGCGCGTCCGGGTCCTGCGGCGCATCCTGCTCGTTGCTTTCTCCGCGCCGTCGCAACTCTTCGCGGAGCTCCCGGGTGCTCATTTGGGACATGTCGTGGGTTTCCACAAACTCCACCCGTTCCTCGTCGGAGGGCAGCACCAGCAGGGCCAGTGCCTGGGTGTAGCTCAAATTGCCAAACGCTTGGGATTTTAAGGCCGTTCCATCCAGTCGGATCTGATCCGCCGCATAGGCGTCAAAAAGCCGCATGAGGTCGTTCGCTCTGGATTGAGAGAAGCCCAGCTCGTCCCGGAGATAGGCTCCCCATTCTCCATGCCCGACCAGGCCCTTAGCCTCTACCAGCCGCCGTCCGACCTCGATGCAATAGGTGATCATCATTTTCCGCGCCGCGTCCTGATACGATCGGATCTCCGCCGTCACCGTCGCCAGCGAGCGCTGCTCGCTCATCGGGACGTTTATAATTTCGTTCATGTCTTACCCTGCCTTTCTGTTTGTGTTTCCGGCACTCTGCCGGTCTTGGCCTTTTTCGTATTTCTTCCCGATCTTCGGCTTTCCGTCCTTGTCCCGCGGCGAGCCCCGTTTCAGCCAGTCCAGCCAGCAGTCGAAAAACGCGGCGTATAGTTTCCGCGGCGGCGTTCCGTTCGGATTGTCCTCGCAGCCCTCCGCCTCGTTCCTCCAGCCGTGGGCCTGCCGGACGGTCGTGCCGTTGATCTCAATGGTGATCAGGCTCGTGTGCGGCGCGTTCTCCCGCCGTAAAAACAGGATGGTGGTCGAGCCGGCCACGTGCCTGCTGGCATAGCCGCCCACGCAGTGCTTCAGATTCCGCCCCTCCTGGATGATCTGTTCGGTGTTTTCCGGAACAATGATCCGTAATCCGTCCTTGCTGAATTCGTACCGTTTACACAGCTTTTTGTAACGAGGCGCGTATTTCTCCCGCTCGATCCGCAGGGCCTCCGCTTTTTTGACCTCGGCCCAGGTCGTTGTCAGCTCGTCGTGATGTCCCCGGAGGTCACGAGGCATCAGAATCACGGGGTTTGTCAGGTCCATTCCCAGACCCTCGGCCGCGTCCAGATAGTCAAGCCAAAACGTAATAAAGCCGTCCTTATCCCGATTTCTCTTTTGTTGGTCGAACTGCTTTTGCAGATAATCCGCGATCTTATCCAGGTGTATGCCGTTGGCCTTTGCAATCCCGCGGAGCTTTTCTCTGCGTTTGTAATCATCGACGTTTGCCGCCAGCCAGCGGCAGCCCTCCATCGGCTCCTTCGGCCCCATCGTCTTCCAGATCCGCAGGGCCTCGATCCCGCCTTCGCCGTCCTTTGCTTCGCGCACAGCGCGGATCGGCAGCTTGATAAACTCCTTCCGCGTCTCCGCCTGCCAGTTAATGAGCCAGGCGGTCTTGACGCCCTGGCTGACGTACCGCCCAATTACCTCTTCCATCCCGAATTTGTGAAGCATTTCCAGCTTTTCCGCGTAAAAGCAGGCGGTCGTGAGCAGCCGGATCAGATCGACGTAAGGCGGGCTCTCCGTAAGACCCTGCACCCCGATGTAGCGGAACGGGCTCTTGTCCAGCTCCGAATAACCAATACCGTCGTAGCCTCTGCCGTACTCCTTGCACCAGCTAAACGGGGAATCCAATTTCGACGGCTTCCCCTTCCGGCTCGGCGATTTCTGTTCCCGCATGTTGTAAAACGGGCAAGTTTGGTCGTACCACCACGGACGGATTGCTCCCTGCGCGAGCCCCGGACGAAACCGGTAGACGCCGACGGGCTTGACGTCCGGCAGCCTCGTCAGCCAGTTCGTTCCGCTGAGCGGCCCGTCGTGTGCCGGGTATCTTTTATTCGCGTCGTAGCCCACCGCCCAGAGCGCCCCGCGCCACCATCGGAGCACGAGCGCACGGCGAAAACTCTCCAGATTTTCCCGCTTTCCCGTGCGGCCCAGCTCCTTGACGGTGACCTCCGCCCCGCAAAGCGGGCATTTCCATCGCGCCGCGCTTTGCCTCCGGTTCGTGACGATGCCCCAGCTATAGCGCTCCTGCTGCGTGTGCTCGCAGATCATGATCGTTCTCTCCTGCGGGCTCAGCTCCTTATGGGGTTCCACGTGCTTTCGGCAGCAGGTGGTCCAGTATTCGCCGGTTCTGGCGATCCGGAATAGGTAGGCGCGGAACAGGCCGTTGATCTGCTCCAGATCGGCGTCTCGCAGCGGCGGCGCCGATGATACGAATTTCTCCGTTTTTTCCTGAATGTTCATTCCGCCCGCCTTCCTCAGAAGAAGTCCGCCAGATCCAGCAGCTTAACCGCCACCTTCTTCTGCGTCTCTTCCTGCAGCGGCGCGCATTGTTCGCCGCGAACATCGTCTCCCGCCGCGTCCCCGATCAGATCAATCTCCATGATCACCTTGACCTGGGATCCCGGGAAATAGAACCTGGCGGCCTTGGCGAAGGCCTCGCTGTCGGAAATCGAATTCCCGACGCCCTTGGCAACCGCGCTCATGCAGTCCTTGAAGCTCCCGCCCTGGACGATTGCCTGGGCAAATTCCGGCTCCTGTCGGCAGAAATCCTCCAGGGCTTTCCGTACGGCTCCGGCCATGGCCTCTTCCTTCTGCCCGGAAACCGCCCCGGCTTCCTTTTTCAGCCGCTCCAGCGCGGCCTGTAAAAACTCATTGTTATGTGCCATATAAAAACCTCCATTTTCTTGTTGCATCTATTCCTCGAACCTGCTATAATGGAGGCACGAGGATTCTTTCGACTGAGATTCTCCCGCCCCGGACGGCTCCACCCGTCCGGGGCTCTTTTATTGTTTTTGCGTCGATAATTTTACATCATAAGCCTTGCACTGAAACGACGCGTCGATATACCGATAGCACGCCCGGTTCCCGTATGGATCTATGACCCGACCGGACCCATGACACCTGCTGCAGGGCGGATCTGTGTCCTTGGCGCAGTTGTCTGTCCCCTGCCACCTGCAGGTGGAGCACCTGCACCCGGCGCAAAATCTTGTTATTTTCATTCCTTCGGCTCCTCCCGTCCGGGGCTCTTTTTATCTCCCCTTCGCTGCTTTCCGGGATTGGGACCGTCCAAGCCGGTGGAGGGGTTCTCACCCCGGCCATCCCTCCGGCTTCTCGCACACACGGAACCGGATCACCCAGACCCACGGATCCGCGGCCCAGCCGTCCCTATCCAGCCTTCCCTTCGGGATCGTGCTGTCCCAGAGCTCGGCGAACTGAGCCCGCCTGTTCTGCAGCGGCACACATCGGAAGTCTTCACCGCGGCATTCCTGGCTTCCGTACATTGTCCCGCAAAGCCGGCAATCAGCACCGACGTCAACCCCCTCTGCATAAAGCTCTGCCATCGTTGGCCGTTTTCCGTTGTCTATGCTCTCCTGCAGCCGCTCCGGCCGTACCTCCTCCACCCGAAGGAAGATTCGTGCGGCCTGCTTAGGCATGTGGATGGACGGCCGCCAACTGTGGCCGTTGCCGAAGACCGGCGACTCCCCGTCCAGGGCTTTGTAGAGGAAGCAGCCCTCCGTGATGGATTCCGCGTCCTCGTAGACCTCCGGGGTCAGACTGCAATCCCGCTCCATGCAGGTGATGCAGGGCCAGAAGTTCCAGGTCTCCCGAACCCAGAGAATATCCCCGGCGAGAAAGGGCGGTTTGTCCAAATCATGCGCTATCCGTCTGGTCGCTGTCTTCCGACCCGCCTGAATCGCCCGAACCATCTCGGTGTTAAACAGGATCGGTCTGCTCATCCTCAACCCTCCCCCAGCCACGGGAAGCCCTCGATCCGGGCCATCTCCGGACTGTTCTTGCTGGTTGCTCCGCAGATCACAGCCCGCTCCGCGAATCCTTTAAAGTAGATTTCCGTTCCCGGTTCGTCGTCCTCCGTTCGGACGAAGGCTAACTTCGCCCCTTCCTCGTCGATGATTCGAGTGAGGTCCGGGCTCATCGGTCTTATTCGAAGGCTCTCGTTGGTCTGCCAGATCTCAAAGCCTTCCAGCCGGAGCCTCGTCCTTCGAATTGGCGTGATAGCATCCTCTGATTTTTTATGGAGCTCATCCCACGCATTCAGCTCTGCGTCAAGCGCGCAGCTGCTTCCGGGATCCATTTTTTTGTTGCAGAAATAGGCCGCTGGCTTGGCCGGGATGATGCCGATATGCTCCGTTATGGTGCCAAGCACCTTTGGCATGAGATATTCTTCATCCATTTCCACGGCCCAGACCCCGCAGCGGACCATGACGCGCCCTTCTGCAAAGGCCACTCTGTACCCGCTCTTATAGGCGTCCTTCAGCGCCGCGACCATGCCTTTTTCATCTATCATTCAAGCTGCCTCCCTCCGGCACGAACTCCGCGGACGGGCCGACCACGCGCGGCATTTCGCCGTCCCGCGTCTCTCTAGGGTCGGTCACCGGCCGCCCGCCGTCCCCGCCGTCCGACCCGGCCCCCTCGCGCATCCCTCGTTCGTAATTCCTGGCCTCTTCCAGGCTGTAATGCTCCATGGCCTCCATCATCGCATCCAGCGCCAGGACGCCCTGATCGGGGCGAATCTCCGCGGCCTGCATCCCCATGGCCGCGTAACCAAGTGCAGCATCAGCCGACCATTGATTTTCCATCAGGCGGCCCAGGCTGGCGCCCCGGCTGGTCTGCGCCCGGTAGAGCCGCAGCGTCTCGGCCTGGGCGCGGTACCCGTGCTCAAGCGCCGCGATGTACTGCCGCAGCTCAAAGAGCGCGCCGCCCGCGTACTGTGATAAGCCGTTTTCCTCCGGCTCCGGGAGCTGCAGCTTGCCCTGACGCAGCCTGTCCATGCTGATCTCCCATTCGATTCTGTCCATAGTGTTTCCTCCTCGTTGTTCTTGTGGGGCGAAGCCGCCAAATGGCTTGGCTTGTGCCTCCGTGCATAGCCCTTCGGCACTGCCCGCAGGGCTCCACCGGAGCCCTGGCGCTATATGCGCTTGCACCGGCCGCCCGCCGTTGCCTTATTTGTAGTAGATCTTCACCGGCGTGATATCCGTGCAGATCAGCTCGCTCTCGTCGCAGCCCAGACGGTCGGCTGCCGCGCGGCGGGCCTTGGACTCAAAAACCGCCCGCTCCGTCACCGATCCGCCCGGCCCTTTGAAGCTGAACCACTTCTGGCCGCTGCTGCTGTCGTACATATAAGCTGCAAGCGCCACACGCGCCGCCTCCTTTCGTCGTGCTGTCGGCGCGGGCCGGACTCGAACCGGCGTTCGCATGCTCTCCATGCGTCCTTCCCGTTGGATGATCGCGCCATATAACCGGGGCGGTACCGCGCCCCGACCCCGTCTTTCCGGGGTGCCACAAAGGAGAAAAAAGAAAGGGGCCGAACGAAGGCGGCCGGAATCGAACCGGCTGGCCGGGCTGTCCCATCCCCGGCGGGCGGCCACGCCCAGCGCCTCCATGCCAACCGGGCGGCGAACCGCCCGGGCCTTTTTCCGGAGCTTGTCCCCTCCGACGCCTTGGACGCGGACGATTTCCCGCGCAGACTTGTTGACCGGCTGATCTCGCCGGACGGGCTCTTCCCCCGCACCCCGATTGGCGGACGCACACGCGGATCGCCGTTATGCCGCCGGCGCCGGTGCTCAGGGTCTGTCTCCCCGCTGACTGGAGGTCCCCGGGGTGGGGAACTCTAAAAGCCATCCCCGGGGTGGTGGATCGCCCGGGACTCGAACCCGGTGGAGGCTTCGCGCCGCCTCCGTTCACCGCCGCGATCCATGTTCCCTTCCTGCCCCCGCCCGGCGGATCCATCGGATGCCCTCCCTGGCCAGCCACAGCAGGCCGATCAGGGCAGCCAGTCCGAGCGGCGTTGTGAAGAGAATGCCGCAGACAACTTCTTTCAGCATGGCGCACCTCCCGCCAGTATCCTGGCCACCGTCGTCTTGTTGTACCGTCCGGCGCAGACGCTCGGAAAGTGCCGCCGGCCGCCGTCGTGTCGGTACCAGACCCAGGCCGCCACCTGCAGCAGGAGCATCCCGCCGACGGCCAGGCCGCCGATGATCGCGAGCGTGATCATCGTGTAAATCAGATCATCCATGTTTATCCTCCTGTGTTGTACTGCACGCGGCAATGAGCCGCTGCTTGTCCTCCGCCCTGAGGCCAAACTTTGCACTGTTCAACAGCTGCGTGAACGGCAGCTCCAGAATCACCGCCGCCTTAATGCAGGCGATGGGCCTCCAGCATTCCTTGCGGAAGTACTCTTCCTCTACAGGGACCACGGTTTCCCTCCGCTGCCCTCGGTCAAAGCACCGAACAAGAACGTCAACAGTTTCCACCGCTTGCCTCCTCTGTCAGCCTCAGCTTCCGTAGCCGTGTCAGAGCCCGCTCCATGCGTTCGATGTCCAGGCCCCAGGAGCGGAACGCGCATTCGGAATTCACGTTCTGCCGGTTCCAGTACGGGGTTTTCGTCCGGTCCATCTCCTCCTGGCCCCGGCGGATCAACTTTGCCGCCGTTGGCGCGGAGCACCCGAAGATCTCCCGGACGTCCTTCGGGGACAGCTCGTTTTTTTCATAAAATAGTCGGATCGCCGTCCGCAGATCCACCACCTGCGGGATCTGCACCCGCACCTTGTAGTCTTCCATACAGAACCTCCGTTCCTTTCATTCCGCCTCCCGTAGGGGACGGGTCTCCTGTCCCGTAATCCGTAGTGGCGGGCATTGTCCGTCCGCTTCCCCGTAGGGGCGATCAGTGATCGCCCGCCGTCTCCTGCTTCTCCCGGACCTTCCGCCTCCGGATCCCCGGCCCGTCCTCGCCTCTGAGGCATGCGCGGGCCGCTGCACAGCGCAGGATCCGCTCGTTCGCGTCCGGAAATCCTGTGATCTTCAGCGCCCCGGCAAGCGCTTGCGCCTTTCCCAGATGCCGTTCTGCAACCTGTATCCATCTGTCAGCTTCCTTCAGCATCCCGATTGCGAATTGAATGCTTTCCTCCGCTTTTTCGATATGAGCCTTCTGGCCCTCGTCTGCGAGCACAGCAATCAGATGAAACTCCATCCCTGCCCCAGCCGCATCCTTCGCCAAAACGGTAAGTCCGCACTCGGCAGCATTTGTCCATTCTTCGCTCATGCTGTTTCCTCCTGTAGCGGCGCACAGTGTGCGCCATTCGTGAATTAAATTCACGTATTACTGCAAAAAAATATGAACGGTCTCTGCGACGGACAGCCCGAGGGCCGCCTTGAGCTTGCTGATTTCTGACGCCTTGAACTCTCGCTTGTTGTTAAGCTTTTGGTAAAGACTGGTTTCAGAGATGTTGAGCAGCTTCGCAAGATCCCGTTTCGATACGTTTGCTGAAAGGATTTTGTGGCTTAAAGCCTGCGTATTGGTCATCGTTTTCACCTCCCATTTTGGATAGTGAATTTTATTCACATCTACAAAATATCACAATGTTTCTTATTTGTCAACAAAAAATTTTATAAACCTAAAATTATGTTGACAAGCCTTCACTTTTCTGCTATTGTTGTATAAACAAAAGTTTATACCCGAGGTGATTAAAATGACGATGTACGAACTAATTAAACAGCTTCGCACAGAAAAGGGTATGTCCCAGCAAGAGCTCGCGAATCAAACCGGATACCAGGATCGATCCTCCATAGCAAAAATCGAAGCCGGTCTTGTCGATCTTCCACAGTCCAAGATTCTTCTTTTCGCGAAGGTTCTCGACGTCTCCCCTGCGAAACTGATGGGGCTCAGCGATGATATTCCTGTCGATTATGTCGAAGATATTTTGCGAGCCCCGGCCTCCTTAAGACCCGAACTTGCAAAGAGGTTTGGTCTGGATCCTTCTCTCTTTTGTGTGAAAGCGGATCGCCAAGTGATGGAGCTCTCCCCCCGCGAGCGCGAAGTCATTCTTGCCTACCGCGCTCATCCGGCGGCCCAGCCCTTTGTGGATAAGCTCCTGGAGCTATCCCCCGAAGCCGTCTCCCAGCCTAAGCAAGCCTAAAGGCATCGGCCCCGTAATTGCCGGATAAAAACAGTATGGCGTGCCCCAGATGAATGAGGCATACATCTTGTGAAATGAGGTGCTTTTATGAAGGACAAACTTATCGACGCTCTGGGTGTTGCAGGTGCAATTATTTATTATTTGATTTCTGTTGTCCTTGCTGTTATTCCTACCGTCGTCCTTGATTTTCCAATATGGGTATGTTTTATCGTCTTCTTTCTCCTCATATCTGTTCCCTTTGCAGATATTCTGTATTTTGGAGTTGAAATATGGGCCTTTATTGTGGCTCTAAAGGATCCGTCATCCTTTATTTCTATCTTGATGTTCATTTCTTTTGGGTTGCACCTGTATTTGATTGCTTATCGAATCTATTCCAGCCGCCGTAGATAAGCTTCTCGTCGTCGAAGCATTATCCTTCCCCACAGCCCAAGCAAGCTCAATGACATCCTCAGCGAAGCAGACAGTGCAGTACCCTGAGTTATTGCATTGTTTACGCCGGTGATATAGACAATTAGGAGGTTTCGTTATGGATGAAGATCGCAAATTGAATTCACGCATGGTGTTGCGTGATTGCCCTGGCTGCGGAAAACGCATTGTTTTTTCCGTAAACAGCGAGCCACGCAGCAATCCGATAATGGTTACTTGCCCGAATTGTCGCAGCGATTTCGTTTATCTCAATGACGAGATATACCCGTATGCCAGCAGCGTTCCGGTATCTTCAAGCGAGAAGATAGAAGAATCACCCCAACCTGAAACCATACAAAGCACACCTCAACGGAAGAAAAGGAGAACTATTGGATTATCAATAGCGCTTGGAATTGCTGCAGTACTCGGTCTCGGTATATTTCTTTGGGCGAACAGACATGTTCATACGTGGGCTGATGCTGGATGCGATACGCCGAAAACCTGTACTGTTTGCGGCATAACCGAGGGATCGCCGAAAGGTCACTCTTGGCAGCCAGCAACTTGTACAGCGCCAGAAACCTGCAGCGTCTGCGGTGCAACACAAGGATCCCCTCTCGCACACAGTTGGACTGCTGCTACTTGCACAAAACCGAAAACCTGCAGCGTCTGCGGTGCAACACAAGGATCCCCTCTCGCACATAGTTGGGTTGCCGCTACTTGCACTAAACCAAAAAAATGTAGTGTCTGTGGCAAAATCGAAGGCAATTCGCTTGATCACAATTGGAGTAAAGAAACCTTAACATCTCCAAGTACCTGCAGTCGATGCGGTAAAATGCGTCCAATGTCGACGCCAAAAACGGGGCAAGTCTATATAGGTTCAGACCTGTATTGTTCATCAGAGTTAACAATTAATGCTTCGAGCGAATCCGTGTATGTCAAATTAAAAAACTCCTCGGGAAAAGATGTGTTTTCTTTCTTCGCCCGTGCAAATCAAACTACAACGGTGTCTGTTCCTTCTGGTAATTATAGGGTGTACTTCGCACATGGAACAGATTGGTATGGCCCAAAATATTGCTTCGGTGATGCCACGTCCTATTCCAAGGATAATGAATTACTGGATTTTAATAGTTATACTTATACCTATACGTTGTATTCGGTGACCGATGGCAACTTTTCAGAAACCCCAGTCGATAAAAACGAGTTTGATTGAAATGCCTATCTACAAAACGAATAAGAAGAAAGACGGCCTCCAGGGTTACCGGGTTCGGGTAGCCTATACCGACTCCTCCGGCTCTCACAAGCAGGTCGAGCGCACCGCCTACGGCAAGGCCGAAGCCCTGTCTATGGAGCGCAGTCTGATCGACGAGCTCTCCTGTATCGCGGGCAATCTGCCCACCGCAGCTTCCCCCGTACTCACCGTCCAGAATCTTTATGACGAATACACGAAGGCCAAGGCGTCGGAGGTTCGAACCTCAACGCTAGACAAATCAAAGAATATCCTTTCCAACCACGTGCTGCCCTCCCTCGGCAGCCTGGAGATCACCGCCCTGGATGTCCAGGTCCTCCAGCGCTGGAAGAATTCTGTCAATGAAAAGACACTGAAAAACGGCAAGCCCCTGCAAATCAAGATGAAGCAAAACATTTATCGGGAGCTCCGTACCCTTCTCAACTACGCTGTCAAGCTGGAATACCTCCCCGCAAATCCTCTTCTTAAGGTCGGCAACTTTCGGGACGCCTACGCGGAGCATCCGGCCGAGAAGCTTCACTATTACACGAAGGATCAATTTTTGAAATTCATCAAGGCTGCCTCCGATCGCACGGACACGCTCTACGACTGGGGCGTCTACGTCTTCTTCTGCATCGCCTACTATACCGGCATGCGTAAGGGCGAGATCAACGCCCTGCGCTGGACGGATCTGGAGCAAGACCGCCTCACCGTGCGCCGCTCCGTGACGCAAAAGCTCAAGGGAGAAGATGCTGTGGAAACTCCGCCGAAGAACCAGTCCAGCTACAGGACGCTGCAGGTTCCCGCTCCCCTTCTCCGGGTGCTGGAGGAACACCGTCTGCGCCAGCAGCAGGACTCCCGCTGGGAGGAGAGCTGGCGGATCTGCGGCGGCCCGAAGTGTATCAGCGATACCGCCCTGGCCAACCGCAACAATGAATACGCGGACGCAGCAGGCCTGCCGCGTATTCGCATCCACGATTTCCGGCACAGCCACGCCTCCCTGCTCTGCAATGAGGGCATCAACATCCAGGAGGTCGCCCGCCGCCTCGGCCACTCTAACGTGGAGATCACCTGGAAAACCTACGCCCATCTGTACCCCAGAGAAGAAGAACGCGCCGTCGCCATCCTGGATACCATAACCCTCTGACCCCTTTCTTTTGCCTTCTGCCCCTTTCATTTTCATCTTCTCGGACAGAATATTTCCGTCCGAATGGCCATCCTCCGGCGTTTATTTCCCTCGCCGTCCCCCTCCCGCGCATCAAACAGGCCCGCAGCGCAAACGCGCTGCGGGCCTGTTTCGTCTATCAATTCAGGGATTTTTTAGGGATTTCAAAACCGTAAAAGCCCGAAGGCCTTGAAAAATCAAGACCTCCGGGCCGAATGGTGGAGACTGCTGGAACCGCAACAAACATAAATCCTATGAAACGCTGTTAAATCCACGTCGTTTTTCCCAAAGATTGCCGTCAATAATTGAACAATCTCATGCATTAAAACAGGCCTGGCAAACGAAACGAAATCACATTCAGGGATGATTTAGGGATTAATCCTCCGGGTGCAGGCTGTGCCAGATTTCCTCTCCGAGCGTCGTGGAATACGGATTATTTTTCCACTTGGAGCCGTAACAGATCATCTGCCAGAGATATGCCTTGTTTTCCCATCCCAGGTCTAACCCGTCCACATAGGCGGTCGCTTTAACCTTCATTCCAGTAAAGGTATCGCCACAGCTCTCGTCCAAGTGTCGTGCTGAACGGATTGTTCTTCCACGTTTCTGAGTACGTCCCTTTTACTGTTTTGGTGCTTGGGCATAGCAACTGCCAGAGGTATGCTTTCTCCTCCCAGTTAATGTTCAAGCCATCAACATAGTCTGCCGCTTCCTCTTGGGTTAATCTGTCGTTGCCGTTAGCGTCTGCCTTGACTTTACTTTGCAGCCACAGATCCAGCTTTACATCAAACGACCGGCACGCTTTGGCGCTCTTATACTGGCCTTCCGTCAGATAGACCTCAAGCGCCTTTAGCTTCACGTCTTCACTGGCGTTTGTTTCAGTAATAGCCCGGGCCTTATATCCATTTCCACCCAATGTTCCCATGACAGTGCTCGTCTGATCCCATGTCAGACCGGCGCTGCGCAGTGCTTTTTCTTTTTCTGCTGCTGTCTCATCGGTCATCGATGATTCCAAAAAGACGATTTCTTTTTGCTTGTCAGACCATCCCGTTGCGTTCAAAAGGGCAAGCTGTCTTTGTCGGGCCAATCCATCTACAGATTCTCCCTCGTCGTCCTTTCCGTCAATTTTAGAAAGTTGATTCGTGAAAACGATATACTCCTCGAGCTTGACGCCTTCCTTCGTCGCGGAAATACCGGCGTTGACCCAAGCCTCTTTGCTGGCCTTCTTCGTTGCCTCAGCTTTCGCGACGGCGGAAGCATACGTATTGAGCTTATCGACAAGAGCTTCTCTGCCCTCAGCGTCCGCGTCTTTATATGCTTTAGTCGTCATCAGCTTCTTGGTGGTTTCTCCGGTGATTTTCTCCCATCTCTGATTATAGACTTTGATCTGAGCTTCTGTCAAGCCTTCCGTAGCGTCTCCGCCGATGTCCATGACAGCCATAGCATCCGCCCAGGAAGCACCGCCGTTTTTCAGATTGTTGTACTTTTTGGCCTGCGATTCATCCGCGAAGGCATTGAGCCAGACGGTTTCATTTTGCTGGTTGTTCCACCCCTGCTCCTTAAGCAGTTGAATCTTGTCCTTGTCTTTTTTGACGCCGTTCAGAAGATTATGAAAAACAACATAGTCCGAAAGTGGGACTCCCATCTCCTCGGCCGCGAACCCAGCCTCCATCCATCTTTCTCTTGACGGTGCATCCGGGACGACGGCCTTCTTGGCTCCCTCGGCTGCCAGCTCATATAGAGCCTTGACCATATTCGCCTTGTTGGTTTCGTCCGCTTTGACATAGTTGTTACTGCCGATCAGGCCTTCCAGGTTCTCTGCCGTTGTCTTCTTCCATGCTTGGAGCCACTCGGCCCGCTGTCCCGGTGTCAGCTTGACATCTTCACCGTTGACGGATAGGCTGGTCGGCACGTCACCGGGAACTGCTCCGGTCTCCCCCGCTTCATACAGTCGGCTGAGCTCTTCGACCACTTTTTCGTCAAGTTCACCGGCCCGGAGCTGCATCTTGCCGCGAATGGCGTCTTCCAGTGCGGAACCGTCCAGCTCCTTCAGACTGTTCTTCGTGATCGTCGCGGCGGCCAGATAGTCCTCCAGCGGGATCCCGGCCGTCTCGCAGGCTTTGCCGAGTTCGACCCAGGCGTCTGTCTCCATCCCGGCAACAGACGCAGCCGCCTGCTGTTTTGCGTACTCGTATAGCTTGGCAATCATCTTCGCCTTGCCCCTGTCGTCTGCCGCCTCATAGGCTTCGGACGCAAGCAGCTGCTCCAGGTTCGCACTGACCACCTTGTTCCAAGCGTCCCGGTAGTCCTCTCGCATTGATGCTGAGACCTTCTTTTCTTCATCCCCGACCTTGATTGAAGTCGGAAGCCCGGAAGGAATGTGCATGGTTTCCCCGTTTTCCCAGAGCCGGGACAACTCCTCGATGGCATCATCAGAAAGCCCGTCGGTCCGGTTGTCCATCAGAACCCGAACGCTGGCGTTCAGGAATCGTCTGCTCTCGTCGTCCAGATCTCCCCGCTCATACTCATCAAAGTAATTCTCGTATCGATCCGCCCATTCCGGCGCGATCCATTTTGTGGCGGACAGCAGGAACTTCTCCACATTCTTCGCCGGGAACCCGAACTTGAGTACCGCTGCCTCTCGGACTGCGTCGTGGATTGCCTTTTTCCCCTTTTGCCAATCCAGCTTGACAACCGCCTCAACGGACTTTCCCAGAATGTTCAGGGCGTTCTCCAACTCTCCGAACGTGGACAGGTCATTAAATACGTTGGAGTTAAAGAAGCTTTCACCCTTGGCCATCTTAACGCTCTTTTCGATCACGCCGATCAGCTCAGACGCTCCGATGAAGGATCCGGCGTAGGTATCCAGGATATCCCGACCTAGAGCCTTCCCGAAGGATTCCCAGGAAAGCTTCCCGTCCTCGTCTCTGTACTTTTTCTCTCGGAACAATCCGCCTCCGATCATGCCGCGGATCGCGACATAGAGGATCGTACCGGTCAAAACTCCGACCTGTGTCTTCCGGAAGAACTTCCATGACGCCTTCAGGTTTCTCTCGTTTTCTGCAGACTTATTCGCCTGATATCTGGCCCGGTCGTTTGCGAGCCGTCCTGTTGCCTCGTAGAGCATGCCGTAAACCTGCATAGGTACGGTCTTGAACTGGAACAGCGTGCGTACCATTTCGTCACCGTCCCGCAGCAATGCCGGCCGCTGGGCCGTAGTATAGTTTGGCTGGGTATTGAAGACTGCCTCCGCGTAGATTTCTGCAACCTTCTGATAGAATTCATCGTTGCCAGACAGGACCTGCTCCCGGCTTCCCGGCTTCAGGTCAGTTGTCCTGGATACATGGTTCACGGCAGCCGCCCACAGTCGGTTGATGGTGAAGGTGTCCACGTCGGTGATACCGGTACCGATGACGGGGATCTGACTGATCCACGCGGTTTCACTCTTCATATCCGCGTGCTCCTGGCTGATATATCCGTTCCGTCTGAACTGAGAGATTGGCGAATACTTGTCCCGGATCTCCGTGTCTACCTTGTTGCCAAAGCTGGAGAGCAGGTCCACGGCGTCCAGATACGGCAGCGCATAGGGCATAGACGCGAACTGCGACGCCATAACACGGACGTTTCCGCCCAGACTTGCGCCGGCCAGCCGTCCGCGCAGCTTGCGCAGCTCCTTCATAAGCGTTTCGTTGGACCTCGGTGAAGCCTGGGCCAGCGCTGTCTGCATCTCCTTGATAGCTTCCGGAGCTTTGTTTCCGAACTTTTGCTCAAGGCTGCGCAGCACAGACCCGGCGAACGGTTTCCCTTCCTCGTGGAATGTATATCCGATAATTTCTCCGAAATCCCGCATTTCAACGGCGTATCCGCAGTACCGAGCCATGGCCGACATGTGCCTGGACGCCACGTCCATTGCGTCCCCCAGAACGATTGGGTTTGCGCCATGCTGACGTTCCTTCAGCGACGCGATGGATTCCAGGGATCGGTCATATGCCATATAGTCGTTTGTTCCGCCGAGAAACGCCTTATCGCTCTCGATGGGGAAATAATGATCCACCGTAGCCCGCCAGTATCCGTCCAGGATCATGGAGGTTTCGTTGATCAGCCCTTTGCTGTAGCCGTCGAAATACTGTGACAGCACCGAGGCGAAGGCCCGCTCCTGCGCCGTGCAGTCCTTAACGATAGCCTTTACCGTAGCAGGCTCCATTCGAACGATTTCGCCTTCTGCGAGCGCTTCTGCGATTTTGCCCTTCTTCATTAGCTCTGCGTTCGGAATCTTAATGCCGCCGGTCTCGATGTGTTGCAGGTTGGAATAGTTTCTGCTGTGCATCAAAAGAGAGACCCGCATCATGGGAGTGATCTGAAACGATTTCCACTGTACGATGGTATTTCCGGTCTTGGCGTCCTTACCGATGTCCACCGGCACCTTGATCTCGATCAGCTCGGCGTGCTTTCCGGTTGCCTTCTCGAACCACTCGTTGTTTTTCTCGTCTTTCAGGAATTCCGCAAACAGCGCGTCGGCACCTTGATAGTAGCGCATCTCCCGCAAGGTCGAATTCCGGATAGCTTTTGCCAGCCGCTCACCTTCTCCGCCTCTGGTCCAGCCGGTCACATGCTGAATGTATCGCCCCATGTCCAGCAGCTCGCCGGCCCAGAAGCCTTCTCCCCGCTTTCCTCCGTTGCTCTCCCGGACCTCCTGATCGAACATGTAGGCAGCTCCTGAAATGGTTCCGTCATGCTCGTCTGCCAGCAGCCGGTTCTTGTTTTGGATCTCCGTGACCAGCCCGCTCACGGCCTCGCCCAGGGTGATCACGTCGTCCAGGGTCAGGCTGTCGAGCTGGATTTCTCCCAGTCTGGCGATTCTTGCTTCAATACCCGGCTTCGGAATAAAGTTGGGTCCTTTTTCTGCTTTATAATCCTTATACTTTCGCGCCAGTGCCTGCAGGTCTTCCAGGCCCGTCGGGGATATGGACCGTGCCATGGTATCGATGACGCCGAACATTCCGCGAATGCCTTCGCTGCCGTTTGGGTCCGCCTTGCCCAGGATCTCGTCGATCTTGCCTTGGAAATCCGGTGCGACCCGCCGCCGCATTTTCTGCAGCTGCTGGACCTGTTTCATGACCTGGATTCTGGTCTCGATCTCCTTCCGCCGCTGCTGCCGGCGTTCAACCTGCTCCCGGTTGTGTTGCCGATCCTTGACTCGCTTCATGGTCTCCTGCGTCCGGACCTTGACTTCCAGCGCCGCCTTCTGGGCGAAGGTGTCGATCAGCCGGTCCAGCTTACGCTCCAGCTCGTCCATCTGCTCGTCGATGGTGACGCCGGTCTCGTTCTGGTTGCGCCGCATCATCTCCGCAATGGAGACGTGCTCGCCCTTTCCTTCCTCGGCCAGCTCCACGATGTTCTCCAGGATGGTCCGCATGTCGGTCTCGTTCGCGTCAAAGGACCCCGGGAAAACCTCCGCCAGATCGGCGTTCCAGCTGTCAATGCCTCGGTCGTTGATGTCACGTGTGAAGTGGATCTTGTTATCCCAGGCTCTCTGGTTGAAGTCGATCCAATCGTCACCGAATTCATTGCGCACCTCCTGGGGAACGTTAATCCGCCCGGACTTGACGAAATCCCGGATATCCTGCAGCGTATCGTCCGCAGGCCCTGCAATCTCTGCCCCAGACTCATAGAGCTGCCGGAAGAGATCCTGCCGATCCGTCTCGGTGACGGAGCCCTGCTCCAGCATCCGGTCTGCAAAGTCATTCAGAATATTACCAAGCGTTTGGCGTTTTCCGGCTGGAACGGAAAAGAGATTCAAAGCGTCCTGCCTGAATTCTCTCCGGGCTTCCTTCGGCTTGCCTGCCTTCTGCTCGGCTTCCTTTTGGAGCGCCTTCTTCTCCTGCTTCCGCTGTGCCCGCTTTTCCGCCTGCTTGGCCTTGTCGGCTTTCTCCGCCTTCTTGGCTTCCTTCTTTTCTTCCAGTGCTTTCTTGTAAATGTCCAGGCTTTCCTGGACGTCTTTGATCTGTTGCTTCCATTCCTTCTGCGTCTGCTCGTCCTTCGCCAATAGCCCCGTAGACTCCATGTCATTCAGTGCCCGAAGCCTCGTCTCCGCGCCCTGGATCCTGGATTTCAGCCCCTCAATCGAAGCCTTCTCCGCCAGTTCGACCTTCTTCTCCCTGGCCATTGCCTCGTAGCTTCCGGTCTCCTCGCTGTCCCGCGTCCCAGAGTCTTCCCCCTCGGGGGAAGGTGTCACGGACTCGTCCGTGACGGATGAGGGGTTCTCCGTTTCCGTCGAGGCAGCCGTCCTCGCATCTGCGTTCTCCTCCCGGCTCCCAATCCAGTCCACGCCGAGCGAATCGTCGTCAGCGTCTTCCGAAACAGACAGCCGTTGCTCCCGGTTGCCTTCCCAGTCTACGGCGTCTGGATTATTTTTCTCAGAGGTGTTGCTTTCTTCTGAAACCTGTGCTATACTATGTATAGAAGGTTCACCGGGCCCTCTGGTTACTCCGTCTTGAACGGTAAACCCAGTCTTTGTGCTGCTCGGTGGGCCTTCGTTAATTCTAACGTAATTTCCATCCGAGTCCACACATTCGTTCATATAGAATTTATTCTCTTGAATAATATCTACAACAGCCGCAACATAAAGTTTCGTGTTTTCCGAACCAACTGTTACAGGTGCTCCATAGATTATACTGTCATATCCTCTTCCTTTCCAGTTTGTTTCATAAGACAATTGTTTGCCATATTTAACAACATCACGTGTTGCCATCACGGTAACAACCTTTGCTCGGTTTAGGGGTTTATGATTCATAATTCCCCCAACCCCGTATTCGTCAAATAACACTGTGCCGAGCCCATCTCTTGTTTCGGCGTTTCCAAAACTGTCAAACCAGTTTTTGATCTGAACGGGCAGATCAATCGTCCTGTCATTCAGTTCTTTTCCTGACAAATGGGCTACTGGCTCCATATCCTCAAGCATGGAAATGTTTTTTGCCAAAACAAACGAAACGCTCTTATTGCCTTTTGACTTGTTAAGCGCCGATGGCCCCGGTGATACATAGATTCCTTCTTCCCGCATTGCATCGGCTTCCTCTTCGGAGAAAGAAAATCTCACCCCCGGCCCGTTCCGCCGATCAATTCCCGCCCGGTTCTGCCGGGCGTTTTCAATATCCCCGGCAAAGCGCTGGGCCGTCTCCCCGGCCACTCCCCGAGCCGCAGCCTGCTTCCCTCCGCCTCGGTTCATCCCGGCGTACTGGTCGGCGAATATCT